>MNWR01000057.1 GCA_001872725.1 Proteobacteria bacterium CG1_02_64_396
GCCGTGGCCTCTTCGACGGTGACGGACGGCTTGCTGCCTGGACGCTCAAAAAGGGTCGACAGCCCCTCCATGGCCACCTTCTTCCACTGGCTGATCTGCGCCGGGTGGATTTGGTGTTCACTGGCCAACTCGCTTGTGGTTTTGACCCCCTTCAGGGCCTCCAGCGCCACCTTCGCCTTGAACTGCGCACTGTGCCGTTTGTGTTTCCCGGACATCGCTTGGCTCCTCGCTCTCGCCAATCATGCCCCCTCGGTCTTAACAAAACCTACTGTCCAGTTTTTGGGGTCCACTTCACTGAATTGCAGACATGGTTGCACCGTCTTTACACTGCCCCCGCCGTGTGCGCACGGTGGCGGGGTGGCCCGGTCTTGGCCAGGCCGGTTCATGCGAGTGTTCGGCTCGCGAGGAGGCGGTTGCCGCCGCCTTCTCCCCGTCTGGCCTACCTTTCGGCAATCACCACGGAGGCGGAGGTAAGAGACTCAAGACGGTCCGTTCGGAGGGTATGGCCGCCTGACACGTAGCGTACAAAGTGGTCCAACAATCGGCGCGCCAGGCGACGAACGCCAGAGCCTCGGTCTGGTACGGATTGGCGGCGGCCGCGTAGGCACAGCAGGAATCGGCCGCGGAATAGCCTCGTGCCAAAGCCACCTTCTCGACGTGCGTCGCGACGATCTCCTCCAGTCGAGCCAATCTGTCGGCCTCAGACGGCGCCACAAAATAGGCGGCAATGGCAGCCACCGACGCTGGGTCGTCTTCGGCCCCGGCCGCGAACCCGTGATCGAGGAAGGATCCCTCGACGGGAGGGAGGCCCAGCTCGGCTAGGAGACCCAACACTGTATCTCTGCGGCGGAGAGCCACACGACCCTCCAAGGCGACGATCTGGCTCACAGCAGCACCTCCTGCACGATGTGAATGTGCGTCGATGAAAAGCCTCCGATCAACAGAGATCTAGCGCCGACCAAGCTGGCGATGCGCGCGCCTCCGATCACATCCAGGAGTGGGGTCCAGGTGCCCCCCTCGTCCGACGAGGCCATTATGGGTGTCCCACCAAGGCCTCCGGCAACCACCCAGCCGCTCGGCAGCTGAGCGATACACATGACAGCTGCCCCGATACCGATCGTGGCAGAGGAGGGGAAGGTCGCGCCGCCATCGGTCGAAATCCAAACTTCAGGGACGCCAAACACCCCTGCCAAAACGGTGCCGCTCGACAGTTGCACGATACTTGACACCCCTGTCCCGCTGCCCAGCGTGACAGAGGTGGGGAAGGTCGCGCCGCCATCGGTCGAAATCCAAACTTCAGGGACGCCATTCACCCCTGCCAAAACGGTGCCCAGACCGCAATCCACGATTTGTTGAATATTGTTGCCGCTGCCGAGTGTGGCCGTATAACGCCCGGCGAGACCGCGCCGAGCCGACAGTCTGGCCGTGTCGTAATACTGCGGGTGGGGATCGACCGCCCCCTCGTGCGCCGCTACGGTGGTGGAGGCCGTACCGGCTGGGTCGGCCCCGACGTCGCCGGGAGTCAACGTCACCGCTCCGGCCTTCCCCGCTACCGATTGCACGGGAGCGGCAGCGCCAGCCTCTGCGGTGGTGGTGTACTGCGGGTGGGGATCGACCGCCCCCTCGTGCGCCGCGACGGTGGTGGAGGCCGTACCGGCTGGGTCGGCCCCGACGTCGTCTGGGCCGACCACTGCGAGTTGCGCGGTAACGTCGTCGACCGTCACCACTAGGTAGTTCGGCATGTTAACTCCTCCTGATCGTGAGCTCGCCCGAGGCGATGTGTCGGTCGTCGCCGAGGGGGTGGGTCGCGTTGATCGACCATGCGTAGCGTCCGATACCCACCGCCTCAAGGGTGGCAAGGTCGGCAAAAACCAGCACCAATCCACTCGTCAATCCAAGGGCGACCGGCCACGTTGCCGAGGACTGATCCGACCAGCGGCGGCGCAACGTCAGCGAGGCGGTGTAATCTCGGAGATCAAGCGCCACGCCATTGGGCGCTGAGACCTTAAGAATCCGCCAAAAGTCGGCGTTCAACGAGGCGTCCCATCGCATTTAAGTCAGCTCCAAAAGCGTCACCCGGCACGATTGCCGAGCCCAATCGAAATCGCGTCGCACGACGTAGCACAGCAAAGTCCGGCCCGGAATAGTCAGAGGCAATTGCGCCGAGACGATTCGCACCACGTCCCCAGCCTCCAGGCGTAAACACGCGGACGAAACGGACGCCTCGATCACCTGCATTCCGTTGGCCTTGCGGGCCGCCGAAGTTGCTGCTAGAGCCTGACACTCGGCTGCTGGTAAACCCCACTTGTCTTCGATGACCTCGGTTTGGGCTCCGTATTCGGCGACCGAAACGGACTCGGCCACGCTGTAGGCGGCTCCAAAGGTCTGGCCGTCCCACCCCGTGGCTACGGTGACCACGTTGCGGACGTACTCCCAGCCCCTGCGCCACTTGAGGGCACTGGCCCCCACCTGATCGGGGGTGATGGTCTCGACGGCAGGCGCGCCCGCCCGAGGGATCTGGAACAGCGTCAGCAACCCGTCACGCACGGTCCATTGGGCTTCTAGCAGCGCCGCCAGACTGGCGAGCAGATCGGATGCCGAGGTTGGCTTGTCGATGGTCTTTTGCGCCTCGATCTGGCGGGACGGGAACGTGGTCTTGAAGTGCCCCACCCACGCAGGATCGATCCGTGCCTCGGGGATCTCCAGCCAGTTGGTCAGCAGGTCGAAGGCGAGATCGGCCAAGTGGGTATTGACCGGATAGGTCGCCTTGCGCCATGCCGTGCCGTCCGATTGCCAGACAACCGGGTTCGACCCCGGTATCACGGCGCCGCCTGCGCCCGGACCACTGGCCACCAAGGACGACCAACCGGCGTTGCCGTAGGTGACCTTGTCACCCACCGCGTAATCGGTCGTCGCCGACCAGGTCGGACCATATTCGCGATCTGGAATTTTGCGGTCGGTCAGGTCGAGGTCGTCACGCAGCACAACCTCAAGACTCGCCCCGGCGCGGACGTCCCACACTCTGCCTCGATAGATTCGCGCCCGGTCGGTCGAGTCTGCATACCCCACCGAGACGGTGGCGATCCTGTTCTTGATCGTGCCGCCCAGCAACGCCCCGTAGGCCTCACCAGACGGTGCGACGGTGATTGACACCTCCCCGGAGGTCGCGCCGCGCGGCGACTCGGTCAATTGCGACGTCCGGGTGATCGTCCCGCCAATGGCGGGGATAGCCATCTCGGACCCAGCGTAAGATCCCAGCACAAGGGGCGGCGGCGCGAAGGTGATAATCAGGTTCTGCACCGACGGCGACGCGTCGTGGGCGGCGGAGGCGGTCAGGTCGATCTTGGCCAGCCAGTATCTGTCCAGGGCGTGGAGCGGATCGCCGGTGGCCACAGCCCCGTGCGCCGTCCACCCGGCGAGCGAACCCGAGGCGTAAACGACGGGATCATTCGTCGAGTAGAGCGACACCGCCACCGCCCCTCCGATGGGTATCGTATCGGTCCAGGAGACCGATCCGGAACCGGTCGGGGTTCCGCCGAGGTCGACGGGGCGGTAGGCAGTGCCGGTGGGTTGATAGACTTCGGCGATGGTGAGCGGGAAGCCCATAGCCGGATCCATCGCGCCACTCGGCACCCAATACCCCGGCGCAGCGCACGAGAGGCCGTAGATCCACAGCTTGATCCAGGACACGGCATCGACCCAGGGGAGGTCGAACACAATCACCGCTGAGCGATCGGGAACGAGCCTAAACTCGACCGAGTAGGTGCTCCCTCCACGCAGCGAGGCTGCGAATCCCGAGATGATGACCCCCCCTGGAGTGGTCGACGTAGGGAGCGCGTCGAGATGGGTGGTGGCGACGTCGGCGTACCGGAACCAGTAGGCGGTTAACCCTACCTGCCCCCCAGACGCGTCCAAAATGCGGCACTCTAGGTTCCAGCCGCCCTGGGGCCACTCAATCGTGCTCGGGTAGGTCAGGACCTGCGTTGCCGCACGATGCATTTCGCACTCGAGGCGCAGCTCGTTGAGCACCCCGTCGGCGCTGGCAATAAAGGGGAAGGTCGCTGTCGGAACCGTCGCGAAGGCGCCGTAGAAATCGGTGTCTGTCTTTGAAACCCGGTGGTAAAGCACCCTCAACGTGGCGAGATCTGGCTGATGCGAGGTCGCGAACGAGGGGCCTGTGGTGTGGGTCGGCGTCACGGGCGACCCGGGGCCGAGGATCAACCTCCCCCCCTCCGCCCGTACCCCAGAATCGAGGGCGTTGTAAGGTGCGACTCCAGCCCACTGCACTTGGCTGTCGAGGGCGGCGGCGTAGCCTGCCGACCCGGTCGCGCCAGGGGGAGGGGTTTGGTCGATTTCGACCCACAATGCCGGGGTGGCCCCGTGGGCTGGAGAGGACAATCGGGTGGCGATGGCCTGGGACAGCGTCAGCATTACACCGCCTCCACCAGATCGAGGGTGATGGATCGCAAATTGCCCGCACGGGCGATGGGCATGTGGGGCATCTGCTTGGCCTGCATCAGGTAGACCTCGGTCGGGCGGGTGTCGGGCATCCAGGCCCACCAAATAGGCAGACCGGCCTCGAAGCGTTGCTCACGGATCAGGTCGATCTTGGCCGCCAACGTGGGATCGATGGCCGACCATTGCGGCTTGAGCTCCAAACGTCGTCCGGTCACGTTAACCCACCGCCGCCCTGTTTCGGCCTCGAATTTGGTCGCAATCGTCACCTCGCGGTAGGGGTCGTAGCCCAGCTCGATGAAATCCATCTCGACCGCCTCGGCCAGCACGATCTCGGGGATCGTCAACACCTGTAAGGGGTCGAAATAGTTCAGCCTGATCAAATACTGGGTCGAGGGCGGGTGTGCGTTTAGCCGATAGATTCGACTCCCTTGGCTCGGACCATCGTTGGGGGCGGCGTTAAGGATGGTGTTCCAGACTGCCCCGTCCCAATAGGCGACCGTCAACAGGGCCGACGCCGCCACGGAGCGAGCTCCTGCCGTGTCGTGGCGATGCCCGCCGAGGAGGATGACCGTCGGCATAGCAGCCGAGGCAAGGGTGGCGGTAATATCCACCCCACCCGATTCCCCGCCGTCGGCTTGGATCACGGCGGGAGACAGCAGATCGCCGTCGGCGATGCTGTCCACCTTATAGCTGGGCGATTCGGTCCCGGTGAGCACCGCAAAGGCGGCCCCAGTGAGCAGGTTCGTGCCGATGATGAGGGGGGCGTCGGTCATACCGATACCGCCACGTTCGCACCGCGATTAATGTTGCGGTCGAGCACTGGAGAGAGTGCCTCGGCGATGCGCTGGAGCGTCCCGGCGCTGACCTCGTCCGGGTGCAGAGCCTGCACCTGTAGGTGGATCGTCACCGGGGGCTGCGTCGGTGGGGTGGCTGCCTTGTCGTGCGCTCCCGTGACTCCGCCATACCCCGACCCGGTGGCCATACTGCCGGGGGTGGATTGCACCCCCGCGCCTACTCCGCCCCCGGCGGAGGCGGAGGCTGCGCCGCCGTATTGCTGCTTCGAGATTGCGGCGACCCGTGCCACACCCTGGACGACGGCGATCCCTGCCGCCACGGCGGCCCGTGCGGGGGCGTCGGGCGTCGGAATCGCAAGCTGCGATTCATAGGCCTTCTGCGCGGCGGCATAGGTCGAGACCACCGTCTCGGCGATGGCGAGCGCCTTGCTGGCCTCGAAGGCCTTCTTGCCACCGTTTGCGAGCAGGGCCGACAGCGCACCGAACACCCCTGCGGTCAGTGACAGACGGGCCTCTGCCGCCTGTTTTTCGACCCCCGCCTTAGCGTTTTCGTGGATCTGTTTGGCCCGCAATTCGTCGCGGTCGTAACGGGCACGCAGCGCGGCAGTCATTTGGCCGCTGTCTTCCACTGCCTTGCGCTCGGCGGCCAGTGCCTCTAGCTGACGTTGATAACGCAGATTTTCTCTCTCCGCCTCGGTCAAAAACTGACCCTGCCACTCTTGTTCCAGGGCGGTGGATCGGTCGCGAGCGGCGGCGAGCAGAGCGTCGGTTTTGTCGCGCTCCTGCTGCGCCAACCACTGCCCATAGGCCTGTTCCAGCGCCACGACGCGGGCCGACCCTGCCCCCTCGACCGCCACCAGGGCCTCCCACCGCGCCGAGTATTCGGATGCCATCTTGGTGCTGGCGTCTTGGGCCGTGCCCAACAGATCGGCGGTCAACTGCCGCGCCTGCTCGACAGATTTGATTCGGTAATCGCTCAGAAACACAGCTAGATCGGGCATCTCGGCCACGATGCGCAGGCGCTGCTCCTCCGGGAGCGCGGCAAGCTGCGCGACCAGGTCGTCGAGCCCGGCTGCGTCCGACGTTGCGCGTACAGTCACGGATTTATCGCCGATCCCGTCGAGCAACGTGCCCACTTCGTCGAGAGACGCAGTTTCGGCCCGCACGCGCACAACCACTTGCGACAGCGCGCCGAGACGGCCCTTGATTTGCTCGACGGCAGACAGCGACCCACTCAGAGCCTCGCTCCAGACTTGTGCTTGACTCTTGGCGCGTTCGCGCTCCTGCTGCGCCAACCACTGCCCATAGGCCTGTTCCAGCGCCACGACGCGGGCCGACCCTGCCCCCTCGACCGCCACCAGGGCCTCCCACCGCGCCGAGTATTCGGATGCCATCTTGGTGCTGGCGTCTTGGGCCGTGCCCAACAGATCGGCGGTCAACTGCCGCGCCTGCTCGACAGCTTGTTGCGCTTGGGTGGGGTCGATGCGAGGTGCCGGGATGGACCGGGGCGACGGGGCGGTGGGAGCACCGACGTCGTTCGGCGCCGCAAACATCTCGACGCCGACAGCGTCGATACCACCCAGGGCGCGGTCGCGCTCCTGGGCCAGCTTGGACAAGCTGTCGCTCAAGGAGGTGACTCCGCCCTTGGCCCGGTCCAGCCCGGCGCGCAGGCGGTCGGACCCCTCTTGGATGGCCCCGTAACCCGCTGTCGCCTCGTCCGCGACCCGACGCATTGCCACGCGATAGTCGGCCAAGGCCCGTCCGGCGGGTTGAATCGCCGACTCCCATTCGCCGATTTTCCGGGCGACGGTATCGAGCCCGAGTGATTCGGCCCCTGTTTTGAGTGCCGTCAAAAGCCCTTTTAAGGCCGTTTGAATGCCTTCGAATGCCGCCGATGCAGCAAATTTTGCCCCGGTCCACACCACAGTGGCGGCGGTCTGGGCGGTTTGCCACCCGTTGCGCAGCACTTGAAGCAATCCGACGAACAGTGACCCGATCCACCCGACCGCCTCGCCAGATCCGGTTTTGATCCCCTCCCAGGTGGCCGCTGCACCAAATTTGATCCACTCCCACCCCTTGAGCAGAGCGAGGACTAAGGCGTCGCCCGCCTGGCGCACGACGGCGAATTCCTCGCGGGCCCAAGATCCGATTGCGTAACCGGCCATCCCCGCACCCAATAAATTAAACAGTCCGGCAATTCCGATTCCGGCGGCTTTCGTCGCCCCGGTCAGATCGGCGACCTGACTCCGTAGGGCGGCGGTCTGCGCCGTCAGGTCGGCCACAGTCTGTTGCGCGACTGCGCCCATGATCGAATCGGCCCTGGCCTTGGCGAGAGCCGCCTCGGCGCTGGCCAGTTCGGCCTGGGTCTGCTCCAGCAGTGCCGCCTTCTGGGCGCGCGCCGCCAGTGCCGCCTGGGCGGCAATCGCTACGGCCGACGTCTGACGGGCCAGCCAAATCGCCAACGCAGCCTCGGCGAGGGCGATGCCTCCCGATGCCAGGGCAGCCATGTGGTTGGCCACGCCGTCGAGGGCAGTGGCCAAATCTGTCGTGGCGCCTGAAATCTTGTTTTGTGCGTTGAGCCAGCGCCCGAAAGCGTTGGCAATGCGGGTTGAGGCCTGCTCGATGGTGACGGGCATTTGGTCGAATTCGGCTTGCACCGTGGCCGCCTGGCTGCGCAGCGCCTCGATCACCGTGGCGGCGGTGATCTGCCCCTGTTCGCCGAGCGCGCGCAGCGCCCCAAGCGGTACCCCGAGCCCATCGGCGATTGCCTGCGCGATGCGCGGGGTTTGCTCCAGCACCGAATTGAGCTCGTCGCCGCGCAACGTACCGCTGGCGAACCCCTGGGCAAGCTGAGTCATCGCGGCGGAGGCGGAGGACGACGAGGCCCCCGATACCACCGAGGCTTGCGACAGGGTCTTGGTGATTTCGATCAATTCGGCCTGGGAGACACCGAGTTGCCGCGTCGAGAGCGCGAGGCGCGAAAACAGATCGGCATTGGCGGCGATGGGGGTGCGGGTCTCTTGAGCGACGGCGTACAGGTCGCGCATGGCGACTCGTGATGCGGCCATCGACCCGGTGGCGAGTCGGATTCGACCGTCGAGGTTGGTCCAGGTATCGGCGACAGCGACGATCCCCGACAGGCCGCCAGAGGCGAACGGCAGAGCCTGGAACGACAGCCAGAGTGTGCGGGCCTGAGCGAGCTGGGTACTGATCGAGGTAATTCCGCGACGGGCCGCCGTGACCCCAGCCGCCATCTGCTGCGTCGAACGCAGCGACGTCTCACCGAGATCGCCGACCGTCTGACTGAGGCCGAGGATTTCGGCTTTTGCCTGCCCCCCAGAGGCGGTAATCTTAAGGGCTAGTTGCATCGGTGGTTAACCTATACAAGGAGGGCGTCATGGGGATCCTCGAAGACCTCGTCATGGGGGTGGTGGGGATTGTGCTGTCGCTCGTATCCAGTCCGTGGTGGCTGGTGGCTCCGGCCATCGTGGCCGTGAAGTGGGGGTATTACGCGGCGCGATACCTCTTCAGGCCGATCACCCCCACACCCTGAGCGCCTCCCCTTCTAGGGTTTGCACCCGTTCCAGGCAATCGGCCTGATCGCCGACCCCCAGCATCTGCATCGCGGCGTGAACGCTGGGTAGATCGAGGGCAGAGCGTCGCCCCTCGATCACCCGCCACGACCCGGAGCAGGCCAAAAACACCCGCAGCGCCTGCCAGTTCTCTTCCCACACCCACACGTCACTGCTCACCGACAACCGGGCGAGTTGTTCCTCGCCCAGCATGGCGACGTCGTCGTCGTCGAACTTCGCCGTCCGCCCCCCGGCCCAGGCGCGGGCGGCGTCAATCAGTTTTTTCGGGCGCCCTCGGCAATCGAGTCAAACCACGACCGGACGATGCACCCAGCCACCGGCACGATCTCGATCACCGCATCGAGGTTCTGCGGCGAAAACTGTAGCGGGTTGCCGTCCGCATCGATCACCTCCTTCCAGTCTTCCACCACCCGACGGCAGAACTCGGCGTCGTCGATCTCGCCACTCTTGGTCTCGTCCAGCAAGGACTCGACCTCGTGGCGGTTCAGGCGTCGGAAGACGGCGACGAACCGCGTCTTCTTGGTTTTACCCTTGTCGTCGATCAGGGCGACCTCGACAGGCCAGGGGTAGGTATCGGAAAAATCGAGTTTGAACATGGCGCGTGACCTTATTGGAGGGTGACGGTGATGGCGTCGTGCGCAGTTTGCGCCGAATTGAGAACGCGCAGCGGCAGGCCGAGAAACGACACCCCGGCGTCGTCGCTGAAACCGGGCTTGCCGATCTGCACGCGGGGGCACGCGATCACCAGCGACTTGCCGCTGCCGAGGCCGTGTTTGATTTCGAGCGCCCCCGCTGCCCCCGACTGGGCTTTGGCCCAGGCGTCGAAGGTCGCCACCGAGGGTTCCTCGACGGTGGCTGTGCCGGAGGGCTTCTGGCCGACGATGTCGATGCGCTCAGCGTTGGTCAGGTGGCGGTGCTGCACATCGTTGCCGAGCTTGATCTCCAGGTCTTTCAGCCCGAGGCTCACCCCGTGCAGAACAAACGAGTTGGTGTAGGTCGCGTCGGCAGGGTAGATGTCGAGGTTGGGCAGCACGGTGCCGGAGGGGAGCGCACCGTCGGCCACCGGCTTGTAGAGCCCGGTAAAGGCAAAGTGCATGACCGCCTCCCCCGCCGCCGTCACCTTGAACGACCAGTCGCCGCGACAGCCGACCGCCTGGTGTTTCACTCCGTCGCGATAGGCCTCGAACGTCAGCGACTCGAAGCCGCTGCCGACCAAGGCATAGATCGTTTTGGTGCCCGGCGTGTTGGTCTCGGACCAGCCGCAACCCCGCATCAACCGCCCCCACCAGGGGATCGTCCCGGCCATAGTGGCGTTGGGCAGCGGCACGTCGAATTCGATCTTGCAGCCGAGGCCAGTCATGGGGATGGCGGCGTCCTCGCCCAATACCGGCTTGACCACCGCCGGAGCCAGTTCGACGCCCTCAAGTGGGGTCAGGCTGAAATTGGTCACCGCAAGGGCGTCGGTGGCTGGGGATGGGGTGGCTGCGGTCCCATAGACGGTTTCGATCTTGGCCATGATGACCTTTTTCGCGGCGAGGATCATTTCTTGGCTCCTTTGATTTTACCCTCGGCGTGGTCGTCGCGGGTGCGCTCGGTCAGCGTTACCTCGCCGGTATCGGTGGCGGTATAACTGCCTCCGCTCGGGGGTTGAGCCGGTCCGGTGGGTCGAGGTGGCGGAGAATCGGGCGTCGGTGCGGTTTTGGCGGTGGCCATGTCAGCCTCCTGACTTGAGGTAAGCGTCGAAAGAAAAGTCGTCTTGCCAGGCGATCACGCCGCCGTCCATTTCGGCCAGTCGCCCCTTCACGAACAGACAGCCGGTCGATCTATCCTCTGGCGGCCAGCCATGCAGGGCTGCGAGCACTTGAGCCCGCACCTCCGACAGACCGCCGTCGAGTGCCGATTCCCCCACCGGGTCACGCAGATCGCGCACCTTGATCAGCACTGCGAAGGTGCGGGTCGAGCGCTGCAAAGCTCCGGGGGTGGCGAGCAGGTCGCCTCCCGCCGTCTCGGCGACGGGCACGACCCACGCAGCCGGGAATCTGGCCGGGGTGGCGGCGGTCGCCGAGAATTCGGCCGCACCGCCGACCTTGGCGAGCAAAGAGCACTGCGTCTCAAGGCGGGCTACGATGGCGGCCAGGCGCATCAGATGAACCCTCCGTTGCCCCGATCCCACACCCTGCCGCCGGTCTCCATTTGTACCGATTGTTCGGCCACGGCCTGGGTGGCGGCGGGCGACAACCCGAGATCGATCTGCCCCTTGCCTACGGCGGCCAAAAACTTGACCCCGTCTTCGTAGCGCCGCCGAACCTCGTCGGAGGCCCGGTCTGCCCACAGGTAATAGCGGGTGAGGTTGCAGGCGATCCGCACGACAGCCCCCGGCACGGTGGCCAACGGCACCGGCACCCGCCCACCCAGATATCCGTCGATCTCAGCATCGGCGTCGGCCTGAGCGCGGGCGATCACGGCCTGGTCGATCTGCCCCAGCCGGTCGCGGTCGGTCAGTTCAATCAACTCCTGCTCGCCGAATCGGTCGATCAGGTCTTGCAGTGAGCTGTACGCCATCGTGGTTAACGGGGCTATTGGTCCCCGTCCTCCTCCGCAGTAACCGCACCGATTTCGAGGTCGATCTCGACGACGGTGAGCATCGGTTCTGCCTTGATTTGGGCAATCTGCTCCTCGGTCAGAACGCTGACGGGCAATTCGGTCACGCCGCTCCAGGCGCGACCGCCCCGCCGAAATCCGTTTTTGTGGCTAGAGACCCGCAGACCCGGAGTCGTGGTTTTTTTTGCAGCGGCCATGTTGGCCTCCTATATATATAGGAATGGATGATCAGGCGGGGGCTCCCCCGCCCCATCATCGAAGGATCGATTACGGCAACCAGGGGACGACAACCACTTCGACGGCGTCGTAGTTGGGGTTCGAGTCGCCGCCGTTGATCTGCTGCGCCTTGATGACCTTGTTGGCCGCCGAGCGGTTGGTCATCCCAACCACCAACAGATTGGGTTTGATCCCCAGGGGTTGGCCGTTGTCGCCCTTGAACCCGCCCATCGCGGCGAAGGCGGCGTCGAAATTGGTTTGGTCCAAGGTCGCCTTGGACCCGAACGCCATTTGCCAGAACCCATACCCGACGTTCGAGCGCGCCTTGACGCCGTAGCGAAACTCGTCGCGAGAGAACACAGCTTCATCGTCGACGGACGTCATCGCCTGGAAGCTGTAGTCCTCGCGCAGTTGGTAGATCAGCGGCTTAAGGGGGCGGCGGGTGTCCATCAAATACCAGGGGGATCCTGCTCCGGCCTGCAAATTAGAGACCGAAGCCACCCCCGACTCGCCACCCACAGGGTGGTCGGTATCGAAGAAGAACTGCCCATCGAAGCAGGGAGTGCTCCACCCTGCCGCCAGCGCATTGAACACGAGCTGATCGGGGTGTGACTTGGCGTTGAATCCCATCTCCTCGAACACGGGGGCCAGCACCCCATACGAATCGTCATTAATCGCGGTTGCTTCGACACCTACGGTCGATTCCCACTTTTTGTTTTTCAGGGCGTAGTCGTGCAGCGCCAGACTCTGGACCTGCCGATCCCCGATCCATTCGCGGATCGTGGTGCTCTTGCCGATCCAGCCGTATTTCTCTTCGGCGGTGGTCGAGGGGACCGTGGTGGCGACTTTTGCGAAGAAGGTTTCGGGGGCGCTAAACCCCTTGTTGAAGGCGGCTTTGAAGCCGGTAAAAACCGCGCTCAAGTTGGCTCGATTGACCACCATCGAGCCGAACGCCAGCCCGGACCAGAGGTCGGGCGCATCCAGGACGGAGCGCGCCAACGGGTAGGCCAGCGCCTCGCCACCGGGGGCAACCACCGCGACGGCGAAGGCAGCGACCACGCAAGTGAAAATCAAACCGGTAGAAAACTTGTTCATGTCGTAATCCTCTGTGGCGATCAGCCGATCAAGACCCAAACACCAACCGCATCGACATCCTTGCAGACGCCAGCGGCGGATAGGGTGCCGATACCATTGGTGGCGGCCAGGGTCTGGTCGTCCACCAGGTAGACGGTTTTGCCGATATGGGTGCGGTCGATGGTGCCGTCGTTGCCGTACCGGAAAACCCCGGCGCGGACGGGTACGGTCAAGCTCCCGGCCAACCCGGATGTGTTGTCGCGGGCCTCTTCGGCACGTCCCCGCGCCGTCAGTCCGGTGGAGGTCGAGGCAGGGACGGCGTTGCCCGAGGCATCGAGGCAGACGATTGCCCCGGAGTGGATATTGGCGCTCGCGGCGACCGGGTCTTCAAAGGTCGTTCCGTCGCGCACCAAGGTGTTGCGGTCGGTGGTGGTGGCGGCCATGTGGCCCTCCTGTCGATTAAGCCGCGCCCTTGGCGGCGCGGAACGCTTCGGTCGAAACGCCGGTGGCCTTGCATACCGCCATCTCGGTTTCGCTCAGTTGGTTGGGCTCTGACAATTCCGGCGGTTTTCCGCCGGTTTGGGTGCCGGATAGAGCCGAGATGGCGGGGGTCTTGTCGAGGTAGCCGCGCAGGGCGGCCACGTCTTTGACTCCGAGGTCGCGAGCCCACTGTTCTTGGACGGGCAGCAGTTTTCCCTGCTCCAGACCCGAGGCGATCAGGTCGTCCACCTGGGCTGCGTTGCGCTCGGCTTTAAGCGCCACCACCTCGCCCTTGAGCGCCTCGAAGGCGGAGAGTGGGACGTACTTGGACGGGTCGGGATCGGACGATCCGATCCCCTTGATGGCGGCGGTCACCGAGGTCCACGGGGCATCGGCAGGTAGCCCCAGGGCGGTGGCCGCCTCGGTTTGGGCCGCCTCGGCGCCCCGCAACAGGCTGATGGCTTTTTCGAGTTCGGCTGTGAGGTCGGCGTCGGTGGTGGTCAACGGCAGGTTGAGCAGGTAGATCAGGCGTTCGCGCAATTCGTCCACGGTTTCCTCCGCAGTCTGGAAGGTCGCGGCGGCTCGGGCCGCCAGGTCGGAATGGCCATCGATGGCCGGGTAGTTGGTGAGCGAGGCCATCTGCACGTCGAGGATCTCTCCCGTGCCGACGCGGTAGCCGAACACTGGGCTGATGTAGCGGTACTCCCCCGCGCGGATGTGCTCGGCGGCGCGGTCGGTCCAGCGCACGTCGAGGGCGACCAGCCCCACCCCGTCGCGCCAATCGAGCTTCTTGCACCAGCCACTCGCCGGGGCGGGTTGTCCGTTGTGCTCTGCCTTGAGGGTCTGGTGTTCGTAATCGAGCGGCATGTCGCCAGACGCTTGCGCCCACCGAGAGGCAATGGCTCGGGCGCGGTCGGGCGTCAGATACCAGTGGGGGGCATCTTTGGGCCGCCCGTCGCCCTCTCGGGCGCGGAACGGTCCGGCGGGAATCAGGACAATTTCGGACGGGGGATCTCGGTCGTCGATGGCAGCGCCGCAGACGGCGACGGCGTATTCGACGCGGGCGACAAAGCCGCGACGCCCCCCGACCTGGGGGGGCCGGTGGGTGTGAGGCGTCGCGAAGTGAGAGGAGATCGTCGTCATGCCGGTATCCTTGCGGACCAGCATGCGGCGGTTAATGGGAGGGGGTTCCGGGTGGGATCTGGGGCGGGCTGTATATTAGTTGCAGTGGTGGCGCGGTTTCGGGTGCATCCGTACCCCCTTCAAAACCCCTTCAACGCCCTTCAAAACGTCTTTTTAGGGTTGCCGATATACCCTAGGTGCCTCTATGCCTTTTTGTTTGCTTAAATCGCGGTTTTGAGCGCGTCGGTCAGCCGGTCGCGCACCACATCGAGGATTGTCCCCTCGTCTTGGCGCGATACCCCCAAAAAGGGACGGGCCGGAATGTCGCCCCAGGGGCTTTTGCCGCCCGCGAACGAGCGGGCTTTGGCCCCGAATTGCTGCACAGCGGCGTACTCCAGACCCGAGGCGATCACCACCTCGACGGCGGTGGCGCGGGCGTGGATTTCCCGACCGAGACGACGGCTCTCGCCGATCAGTGGTTTTTTGTCGGCCAACAGGCCGACCCCCTTGCGGGTGAGGTTGCGCCCCCCCCCTTTTGTTTTGTGTTTCGACAGTCCGCCGCGACGGCGCAACAACAACAGCACCGTCGTGTCGCTGTTGTCGGGCCAGGGGGATCCGTCGGGTGCGGTGGAGGTTGTGAAGCGGCGCTTGGTCGATACAACCAGGGCCTCGCCGATGTCTTGCATGACCGGTTTTAGGTCGGTGGTGGCTCGGGCCAAACGTTCGAGCGCCGCCACAACAGGCGGGGTGTCGATTTCGATGCGGATCATTTATATTGCCCCTTGGGTTCGCGGCAAAATCTCCCCGCGATCTGCTGAGGGCGCGCCTGACGCCCGAAGGTGACCGGGACACTCACCGGTCGGGGCCTCGGCCCGGTGGCGGTGACGGGAGCCCGCCACGCGAACCCCATGGGGGCGATCAGGCGCGCCCCTGCTTTTTTCGCAGCCGCTGAATCTCTCGATCCCGCTTGGCCGCGTCGGCCGACAAACGCCGATAACTGGTCACCCACAGCCCGCCCCCGGTCGTGGTGGTCTTGACCACTAGAATCAGTCCCCCCACTTCGTCTTCCCTTATATAAATAAGGCTGCGCTTTTCTACGACTTTCCAGGTCGCTCTATCCACCACCTCCTGAGCCTGCGCATACTCTTGGGCCGTCAATTCTGGGTGACGGTCGATCTGCTTGTGGGCGCTGTCCGCTGACAGGTGGGCCACCGTCACCCCCTCCTGAGCCCCCAGGGCCGCTGCGTCCTCCGGCGGCAGTCGCACCAACGGGAAAGACCCCGAGGGGGCGCGATACCAACGGTCGAAAACGTCGGCGGCCAGCCAGCTCTGAATCAGATCGATGGCTGGTCGGGGCGGGAGCTGGTCGAGCTTCGGGGCGAGAGATCGCACCGCATCGACCGCCCCCCCGCCGGGCTTGTAGCCCCATCCCCGGTCGATACCTGGCGGTTCCCCTGTTTTGTCGCTGGTTTGGTCCCACCCGTCTGGGATCGCCTTATCGGGGTTACCGCCCAGGCGGCGAGCCCCGTCCGCAGAGCGTGCGCCTGCCACGTGACACCCGCAGCCCCAGCCGTTGGGTGGGTAGTGGGTGGCCCAAAACTGGTGATCCTTGGGGAGTGTCAACCCGTTCCAGGCCAGATGCTGCGGTCTCGGATTGAGCGCCGAATCGCTGTGCAGATACACCCAAAAGGGGAAGTCTTGCAGTTGCGCGAGACGGCCAGCGGCATAGGCGGTCGAGGCGTTGGTGGCGTAGATCATCCGGGTGCGCCACGCTTGGCCTGCCCCGCTGTCTTCGCCTGTCCAGCCGTGCCAGCCCATCCGCGTGACGATGTCGCGGAAATCGCGGCGGAACCCATCCAGGCTGCGGCCCTCGGCGATGGCTCGATCTACAGCCCCAGCCAGCGCCGCCAATAGATCGGCACGCAGCGCACCCGCCACCATGAACCCACGGTCGTGCTCGCCTTTGAACACATCGTCCCACCGAGCGGTGGGGACAAGGTTGCCCAGCTTTCCTCGGAAAAACGCGACCTGTTCGGCGAACGGTTTAGCGAATGCTCCAGAGACGCTGGAGGGACGCGAATCAATCACTCGATCCCTCGACCACGTCGAAGATCCCTGCCGCCGCCGCCGCTTGCCCAGCCTCGGCCAGAGTCGAGGCGAGAGTGTCAAGCCCGAGACCTGGACCTGCTGCCAATAACTTGCCGCGCAGCTCTTCGAGCGATTCGGCCTCGCCGAGCAGAAGCTCGATCTGGGCCATCCAGACCCCGACGGCCTCGTGCCCCTGCCGGGCCAGTCGGTCGGCGATCAGCTCGTCGGGGCGGGGCAGATTTTGCTTGAGACCTGTCAGCGTCGCTCGGGCCGAGACCTCGCCACCGACCGGTGGCTGCGGCGTCGAGGCGACCGACAGCACCGCCTCCCCATCCTGGGCCTCGGGGATGCGCAGTTTATCGTGAGCCCAGCGTGCCGGGATTTTCATCCCGACCTGTACCAGCTTGGGCACCGCCTCGGAATACAGAGCCAGATCTTCCG
This sequence comes from Proteobacteria bacterium CG1_02_64_396, assembly GCA_001872725.1. NCBI lineage: Bacteria > Pseudomonadati > Pseudomonadota > Proteobacteria bacterium CG1_02_64_396. Next base: position 16,868 of record MNWR01000057.1, read on the forward strand.
CTTCGGAGGTGTCGAACACGAACCGAGGGCACCGGCGCAGATCGGAACTCCCCCGATTGAGCGCCAAAATCGGATAGATCAGGTCTCGGGTGAGCGTCCCGGCAATCTGGCGGGCGTCGCTGACCAATAGGTCGCGCCGGACCTCGTTGTGGACGCTGGCCGTATTGCTGCCCAATCCGGTATTGGTCGCCTCGCTGGTGGCGACGCCCCCTAGAATCACCTTCGACTGCGTTCGTTCGCACCACCCGACCATCGCCAGGAACGGATCGGCCCCTCCTTTGGCTGCCTCCTTGAATTCGATTTCCATCCCTTTGGGGATGATCCCCGCCGCCGCGTGACCGATGTTGACGACCGCGCGGAGCAGGGTCGCCTTTTCGGCGGGTGAGGCCCCCGATTCGTAGCGGCCCAGGCGCAATGGCAGGCCGCAAATCTCCAAGAATTCGGCCAGGTCGCGCACCGAGTAGTTCTTGAAGAGGAAGAGCCACGCCAGGGTGCGGTAAATTCCTTCGCGGGCCAGTGTGCCGTTGCGCCCCTGGTGGCGGTGGACCACCCACCCGAACGGGTTGAGTGTTTCGCCGTCGAGGCTGTGGCCGTTGCGCAGCCGGATCTCTGAGCGGGTCGCGGTGTCGAGGCAGAACCAGCGCTGAGGGCGCGGGGTGACGGAGGTGGGGAGGCGCTCGCTGCCGTAACGTCCCCATTCGATTTCGGCGCACGCGAAACCCTTACCGACGGCGTCGGTGAGCCCGAGCAACACATCGTCGAGATCGGGGTAATCGCGCAACACCTCTTCGACGTAGGCGGCATCCCCCTCCTCTTGCGGAGTAGGGTTGCGCGGGGGCGTGATCGACCAATCCAGGGTAAGGACCGCCCGCTGGCGCTTGCCCATCTCGGCGGCGAGGTGGCCGTCTTTTTCTTCCATGTCGGCGAACAGGTCGGACTGCTGGGCGATGTCGCCGCGCTCTGCCCCCTCCAGCAGCGCCGACAGCTTGGCAGGTGTCAACCCCCGCACTGGGTGCAGCTCGAATTCCTGCTTGATTTGCGCGATTTGCGAGGTTTGAGGCTCTCCCCCAACGTCGGCGCGGCGGATGGGCTGGCCGTAGGGGTCGAAGATCGTGTAATCGGCCATCACCAGGCCCCTTTCGCGCCCGCCAACGGGTCGTCGTCGTCATCGTCGAAAGATCCGTCCCAACGGCTGTGTTTGCCGGGGGCGGGGGTGTAGGCGTATTCGGTCGGCGGGGGCGACGCGGCATAGATCCCCAAAAAGGCGGCCCAGGCCCGGTCGGCGTGGCCGTCGCCCCCCTCGACATCGAAGCGGATGTTGCCCGCCGCCGTGGTGACCTTGCGCAGGCTGTGCAGATCGGCACGCACCCACTCGTTGCCCGACGGGATGCGCACCTTGCGGTCTTCGAACGCCTCTTTCGCGACGTGGGCCAAGTGCTGCTTGGCATCGCCGGTGAAGAGCACCCCCTCCACCCGGCTGTCACCGTAGCGGCGCTTGGCATCCTCGACCGGTTTTTCGCCCATGCCGGTTTGGTCCATGCACAACCTGACCGGGTTATACCGGCGCATCAGAGCGTCGAGGGTCTGGTCCTGCTCGCGGAAGCTGGCCCGTTTGAGGGTGACGATCTCTCGCGTCCACAACACGTCGCCGACCCGCTCCCACACCCAGGAGCACCATAAATCGTTGCGTGCGGCGATGTCGTTGCCGATGTAGGTGCGCCCGTTTAAGTACCTCTCGGGCAGACCGGCATCGTCGTGTTCGACTGCGTTGATCAGGTCGTAACTGAGCCAGGCGCTGGCCTCGTCGAGCCAGTTGAGTTCGTACTCTTGCGCCCAGGCGTCGGGGTCATTGATCCCCTTGCGCAGCAGGTCAATGTCGCGGGGCAGGCCATCGGCCACCGCCTGGTAGATGTCCACGACGTGCCGCGACCAAGGGGATTCGGGGTCTCGATCGGTCATCAGCTCGTAGAACTTATTGCCTTTGCCGTTGGGGGTGCTGACCACCCGCAACTTCCACCCCGCCGAGATCACCGGGAACAGTGCGGTCCAGATCTTGCGGCTGTCGGCGTGAAACCCGAACTCATCGAGGAAGACGTTGCTCGAAAACCCGCGCGCGGTGTCGGGGTTGGCGGGCAGGGCGGTGATGCGCGACCCACCTGGCAGCGTGACTTCCAACGCTTTGATCTGCACGCCTTCGAATTGGTCGATTTCGACCAATTCGAAGGCGGCTTGAAGGGCTTGAAGGTGCCGCTTCACCCCCTCTTCCATTGCCTCACGAGCCTGCCTCTCGCCGCGTGACAGAATCACCCACCGGGTGCGCTTTCCCGCTGCCTCGGCCCGCACACAGTCGAGCACGATTTCAAGCGTGGTCGTGAAGGTTTTGCCAGTCTGACGGGCGAACATCCCGACCTTGAAACGGGTGCGGTCGGCCAGCCAGCGTTGCTGATAGGGGTAGAGCAGGGGGGCGCTCATACATCCACGCCGTAGCTCTCGCGGATGATCGCGCGCAGGCGGTCGGGGGTGATCGCGCCGTTCGACCCTCTGGCGTCCTCGGTGACCCTTTTGACCAACTCCTCCGCCGTGCGGCGCCGAACCTCCTCCTCCCATTCCTTCTGCCCCCGGCTGGCGCGGCTTAGGTCGGCAATGGCCCTGGCTGCCTGATTGAGCAGCTTCAGGCGCTCCCCAGGCGGGGCGGTTTCGGCCTCTTGCACCGCCAGCAGGGCCTCGAATAGATCCGACTGAACTAAGCCGATCACCGCAGCACTGCGGTGATCGGCATCGTCAGGGGCCGCCTCGGCAATCAGCCTCGCTGCATCGGTGCTGGCCTTCAGCGCCGCCAAGCGGCGCTCCAGCATCTGGCTACGGGTACCAATGGCGGTTTTGCCGACACTGTAACCTCGGGCGGCCAGCTCCTGGCTCAGCCGCACAAACCCCGAATGCCCCCCCTCGACCAGAGCGCGGTCCAGCCATTCGCGCACCGGCTTGGGCAGTGCCTCGATTTTCGACCTAGGCGGCACGCTCACCACCACTTTTTGGGGCGGCTGATCCCCGCCGGGGCGGGGGTGGCGTACTCCACCACGTTGACCCCTTGGGCGGTCATGCTGGCCATCCAGGTGGGGGTTTCTTCGCACTCCAGGGTGACCAGCCCGCAGTCGCGCAGGTAATCCAGTTCGCGCCGCAGTCCGTGGGGGGTCAGGGGCAGATCGATGTCGGCCAGAGCGCGGTACAGCACGGTTTCGGCCACAGCGCTGGGGCGCCCGGCATCCAGCGCCCGCAAAATGCGCCAGCGGGTCTCTTCGCGCTGGGCTTTATCCAGATCAATCTCGTGCATGGGGTTTGGCCTCCAACACCCGGTCGAGCTTGTCGCGCAGGTGGTCAAGTTTGGCGTCGATGCTGGAGCTAAACCGAATCCAGTCCTCGCGGCGCACGTACTCGCGGGGCAGTTCGGCTTGCAGCTTCAGCAGGTCTTTTTCCACGCGGTCGATTTTGTCGCCCCCTTCGCGGTTGGCTTTTTGAATGCCGTCCAGCTTGCCGTCGATGTGTTTGACGTAGCGGTCGAGCAGCCACTTCACCGCCCAGAACAGCACCCCCGACCACAGGGCAATCAAGGTGACCAAGGGGCCGAGGTCCGCGATTTGATTCACTTCCCCCCCCCCCGCTCGAACTCCTTTTGGCAATCGATGCAGCGCAACGCTCCTGGCTTGAGCGCCAGGCGCTCGGAGGGGATCGGCTCCCAACACACCCAACAAATGCCGGTCTCGTTGCGCTCCGGCTCGCTGCGGTAGCGGTCGAGCGCCTCGCGGCGCTGGATTTCTTCGACCTCGAAGGCCTGATCGGCGATGTCCATCGTTCCTCACACACTCAATAGCAAGGCGGCTTCGGCCTCGCGTCGCAGAACCAAACCGGGCAGCTTTCTCCCGCCGCCCCACACCCAGCGGCGCATTTCATTGGCCGCCTCGCGCCAGTCGGCCTCGTTGATCCGTCGCCTCATGGTCGAGGCCCGCAGGCGACCCGACCCGAGGTTGAAGGTCCAGTCGGCGACGGCGGCCAGGCGTTGGGGCGATTCGTGGGTCAAGATCGGGCACACCCGCAGGGTTTGCGCGACCGCGTCGCCCATGTCTGCCTCCAGGTAGATTTGGCCCTGCGCCTCGTCGATGGGGGGGTGATCGGGTCGGCATAGGTGGCCGTACCCGATGGTCCAATGCCCGGCGGGGCAGCGGTACGGTCGGGCCAACACCACCGGGGATCGCTGCACGACTCGCGCGAACCCTTCGAAGGAGATCGCCAGGTCGAGCGCCTGTTCGGGGACGAGTGACAGGCCGCCCATCGATCACACCCCCTGTCGGTGGCGGATTACGCGATCCAGGAACCAAAAGTTGAGGATGCCGCTGAGCATTGCCAAGTCGGCGTCGGTGTAGGCGGTTGAAATCGCGGCGAGCAGATCGCCGCCCGACAGATACAGCGACACCGCCGCCGCCGTTTTGGCGCTGGCGTACAGCGCCAACAGCCAATAGGTGACGACGGGGCGTACCGATTGACTCAGACCGTCGATCCACCGCACACCCGAGGGCTTAGCCTGGGCAGCGATGGCGGTTTGGAGGGCTGCTAGCCCGGCGGCGTCGAGGGTGATCTGGCCTTGGGTCTTGGCTTCTTCGAGTCGCTCGGAGGATCGGTCGCGGTCGGCCTCGATTTGGCGATCAAACATCGCCAGCTCGTGCGCGCGCTCATTTTTTTTGTCGAGTTGGGTGAGTACCTCGGGGACCAGCCGCAACACACCGCCGCCGAGACCTGAGAGTAGGGATTCAAGGATCATGGGCTTCCTCCTGGGGGGGGAGGATCGCCAGGCTGGAGCAGGGTGGGAACGGGATGGGGTTCCGGGGTGGTATTGCGGGGTTAATCAAGGGTCAGGCGAAGGGAGGAGAAAAGAAAGCCCCCGCCGAAGCGGGGCTTTGGCAATCACGACGATGTTTCTCCGATCCAGATCATGCTCGGGTTGGGCTCCTCCTCTCCGGTGACGGCATAGTGCATCAGCAAATGGGCGTTGAGGTCGCAACGGCGCTTGAAATTCAATCCCTTCTTGGGGATTTGTTCGGCGTCGGCGCGACATCGCACCGTCAGCACACCGCTACCGTCATTGTTGGGCCGCATATCGACGACGTAGGCCGGGGAGTAAATATTGAGTTTGTGGGTGCGAATCACGTTGGAAGATTCGACCTGATTGGTTGAGGGGGCATGCATCCCGACCCACCACTGCACCCGGGTCCAGACCAGATCGACGCGGTCGGCCGCAATGTCGCGACTTAAGGGCTCTTGCATAATTCTGGCGACCCATTCGGCTTCGGATGGGGTGAGCCGCAACGCAGTCACGCTGGTGCAACTGGTCAGCAAGGCGACGAACAGGGCGGCGGCGATGGATTTTGTGGTCTTCATGGTGGTTCTCCTTAAATGACCTTGTTCCCGTGGTTGTTGGTTTTTTGGAGCCTGGTGACGGGAGGAAGACAAGACAAAAGCCTGAAGGTAGAAGGGCTTAAAAAGCAAGCCCCCGCCGAAGCGGGGGCTTGCCGTAGGAATCCACCCCGTGGCCGAACCTGGATTTACCCGGTCCGTTGGGCCTCCCGAGCGAACCGTGCGTGGGCTTGCTCCGCCTCCAGCGCCTCAGCATCGGCCATGGCCAAATCCAACAACAGGCGCTGGGTCGCCAGCAGATCCCCCAGGCGGTCGAGGGCCTCGACGATGTCGGGGGAGGGGTGGTTGTAGGCCAGCTCGTACTCCCCCTCCATCGCGTGCAGGATGGTCTGGGCGCAGGAGATGTGGGCGACCGGGTAATAGTCCTGGTCCATCGTCACACCCCCAACGCCGCGAGGGCGCGGGCCGACAGCGCCCCTTTGCGCCCGGCGGCGGCCAGGCGGGGGTTGGGGCGGTAGTGCAGCAGCCCCAGGGCGTCGGCTTTGCGCAGGCGGCGGGCCACCGCGTCGCCGCTGATCCCCAGCAGTTTGGCGATTTCGCCCCGAGCCAGCCCCATTTGGTGGTAACGCACCAGATCGTGCAACACCCGGTCGGTGCCCACCAGCGCCAGGCGCAATTGGGCGATTTGTGCTTGTTGGCGGCGCAGCAGGGCGGGGGTGTCGCGCTCGTAGGCGATCAGGGCGCGGCGGATGGCCCGACCGGCGGCGTTGTTCTCGATCAGCGCCAACTCTTTGGCCACCTCAAGGCTGAGCAGGTACTCGGTTTTTGGGCGGCCGCCGAAGAGGCCGGGGGTTTTTGCCAGCTTTGGCAAAAAGTCCGAACCCTCTGAAAAACCGTAGGTTTCGATTCGGTCTTTGATCCAATTGGCAAACATTTTGCCGACCCCCAGGTGCTTGTGCAGCGTCCTGGCATCGACCAGGGTCTGCTCGACCCCGGCCAAGGTGCCGGTGGTGGTGGGGATGAGGGTGGTACTGCTGGGGGTACTGCTGGGGATCAAGGCGCTCATGGCGGCCTCCTGGGTGGGTTCCCCCCGCTGCTGCGCGGGTGGTGGGGGTGGGGCGGGTTAGCAGACCGGACCAGGTACCGGCAGCCCCGAGGGGCTCCCACCCAACCCCCACCATAGGGGGCCGAGCGTGCACACCAGGCCCACCCCTGGCGGGGCGGGCGCAAAAAAAACCGCTGGCGCGGCTGGTGCGCCTGGTATCCGGGCTGCTGAACCCGTGCCTGCATGGGGCAGGCGTGGGGATTGATGCCCGGATGGGGGGGGGCGTGTCAGTCCCACAACCTAGGCGCCACGACCTGTCGGGGTGTGCCTCGGTTGCGGATTTCGCGGATCCTCCGCTCGGTCAGCCCATACCGCAGGGCCAGGTCGCGGTTGATCTCGCCCACCGCAGCGCGGATTTGCGCGTCGCGGGCGGCGAGCAGGGCGGCGTGGCAACGGGGGATGGGGAACCGAGCCTCTCCGCCTGCGAGGTGCGCCAGTTTTTGGGCCACGTCGTGCCCCACGGCGACGCTGAGCCAGTGATCTGGGGCTGGGCGGCGGGCCGGAACGTAAATTTCAGTGCCGCCCAAGAGGCGGATGACCCGTTCGGCGTCGGACCAACCCAGCCCCTCGACCAGAGCCTGAGCCGAGTCCGGTAGGGCATTGCTCTCGCGCAGGATGAGGGCGAAGTCGTGTGTGCGCGCGACGTTCACGGCTGCGTCCCTTCTGTTTTTCGATCCTTGGGGCCCAAGGCAACCCCCTTGCGGCGCTGGTGGTACACCAATGCTGCGACAATCCGGCGCAGTTGATCCGGTGTACACCACTGCACCCGTTCGACCCCGAACATCTTCTTGGCCATGCCGTGGGCGTAGGGCCAGCCATACCCCAGGCTGGTCAACTGCGCCTCGATTTTGTCGATCGGCCGCTGCCGGGCGCGAGCGGGGTCGGGCTTGGCGGCCCGGTGCGGGTTGGTCTGGTGGGGCGGTAGGCCGCAGCGCTCCATGTAGACCAGCACCTGGGCGGCGCCGATGATCGTCAAGTGTTTGGCGCTGCGCACCCCGGCCACCTTGTGCAGGGCGTCGCGGTAGGTGTCGTCGTCCCACCCCAGCTCTTTTTTGCCGATGTGGATCCTGGCCAGCAGGGGGCGGGTGATGGTGTCGGCGGTCATGATGCCCTGGCCAGCGCCAGCGCCGCCTCATGCGGATTGTTGTCAGCCATGCCTCGCCCCCCGGCACTCGGCGCAACGGTGGTCTGCGTCGTGCTTGGGCCTACGCACCAGGGCCAAGGCCAAGACAACGCCCAAACTGCCCAGGGTGATCCCGGCCACAAAAGCAACAGCGATCATCGTTTTTCTCCTTCTCCGGTGAGCGCTTCATCGCCGCGCCCTCCGGGCTACCAAGCAATCGCGCCGAGGCGGCGCTCCTACACGTTGATGTCATTCGGCTGCTCGTCGGACCCGGCGCACCACCGCCGGATGACCACCCCCCGCCTGGGCGGCGGAGGGGGTTTCGCTTCCCCCCACAGGGGGGGCCATTACGTGGCCAGCGGCAGAGGCTCGCGAAAGGAGGAGCGCCCCCTGCTGCGGGTGTTGTTTCGATCCCATCACCGCCCGCTGGACGGGGCGCGGCCATTCCTGGCCCCCCCTAGGAGCCAAGGACCCCCCGCGCTGGGGGCGTTACGCGGCCTCGGCCTCGAAGGGGATGATCACGAAGTCCTCCACCCCGGTGACGATCTTGATGCCCGCCACCCCGGCCACCGCCTCGGGTTCGTTCAGAATCGCCTCTTTGTTCGGTTCGCTTTTGGTGCGCACAAAACGCCCCAAACCCAGCCGCTCCAGGGTTTCCACCACGGCGTCGGCCCCGGTGATGCGGCACGAAGGGGGGCGCTGACGCCAGGCGATTTCGCCGGTCACCAAGTTGGCGGTTTTGCTCTTGCCGTTGCGGGTCAGCTCGTCGCGGTGGGCCTCGGCCCAGGTCTGCACCCCCTTTTGCAGGGCGGCCACCTCCTCCCCCAAGGCGTCGAGCTGGGGCTGATACTGCTGGGTCAAGGCGGCGATCTGGTCGTTGAGCTGCGCCTGCAACCGCATCTGCTCACGGTTGAGGTCGCCAATCTGCCGCACAGCGGCGGCGGCTTGGTCCCGATTGGCCGGGACGGTCACCGCCACGGCGGGGGCTTTGATGCGGGTAGGGCTACGGGGGGGCATGGTGGCCTCCTGGGTTAATCCCGGCGCAGGGCGCCGGTGTAGGCGATCCAGCGATACCCCTGTTGGGACACCGCTCGGGTATGGCGCCGGTGACGTCGGTGACGCCGGGCGCTCTGGAGCAACCGCAGGGTGGCCACCAACAGCGCCACCCCGACAGCGAATAACACGACTTCAAACATCGTTCGATCCCCCTTTAAGGCCGGTTTGCAGCATCTGCCGCACCGCCGCGAACCCGCCGACCAACTCCTGCTCCGACAGCCGGTCGGCCACCTGTGGCCGTTGGCTGGCGCGGGGTTGCCGGTAGGGGTTGCGCCGGGCCTCCTCTTGGCGCTCCTCCTCGGCGGCGGACTCTTGTTCGGCCAGATTGGCCACGACACCCCACAGGTAGCTGTGGGTTTTTAGGGGGCGCATCACCTTTGCCCCCGGCTTGCGGGCTTGGGCCACCACCTCGGCCATCCCCCGCACGATCAGCGCCCCGGTGATGGGCACCGGGCCGCTTTCGCGGGGGATTTGCCCCTGGTTTTTAACCGCCGCCAGGGCATCGATCCGTTTCGTGGCCTCGGCAAAATCGAGCCCTGCCCCCTTCGGATCGCGGAACAGGGCCAGGTAATCCAGCACCCCCTCACCCAGGTCGGCCTTCACCACCGCCGCCACCAACCCCCGCGCCTGGGAATCGAGCGTCCACCCCTCCAGCGAGGCACAGGCGCCGCAACAGGGGCAGGTCAGGCGCATGGGGCGCCCGGCGGGGGTGGGGGGAGCGGCATCCAATACATGGGGGTGTGCGTCGAGTCGCCGCCGGTCAGACGCCACCGGTCGTGTCGGTCGAGACAGGCCGTCTCGACCCATCCGCCGTCGGGCAGCCCCGCATCGAACCAGACGAGCACATCCACCTGTCGGGGGGGCAGATTCTGGATAACCGGAATCCAGCCGTTGAAAGGCGTTTTAATGTCGTTTGCGCGGCTGATCGATCCAGGCATCACGCACCTCCCCACAATTCGCCCCAGGTGGCGCGAATCTCGGCGGCCCCCACCCCGTGCAGACCGCCGGGAGAGCTGATCGCCGCCAAACGGATGGTCTTGCGCACCATGCGCAGCGCCCCCGGCTTGCTGGCGATGGAGCGCAGCAGGGCGAGGCTGTCGGCGTCGAACGCCTTCCAGGCGCCTGCGTAGGCCTCCACGTCGGCGGCTTGGGGCAGGCTCACCTTGAGCCGCTTGCCGACCCGGCTGAACAGACGGTCGAGGTAGGCGGCCCGGCTGCCGCTGCCGCCGGTCATGCGGGTGTACACCTCTTCATTGCCCAGGAGCGCCAACCCCACCTCGGTGGCGTCGTGGATCGCCCGCACGGCGTCCAGCGCCTTGACCCCGAGGTTTTGCGCCTCGTCGAGGATCAGCATCCCACCCTTGCCCCGCATCGCCTTGACGAGGTCGCGCATCGTCGCCGCTGCGCTGCTGCCAGGCTGGATGCCGACGGCGGCGGCGATCTCGGCCAAGATCGGCATCGGGGTCTCGGTGGTGGGGTTGGCGGTGCAAAACCACACATTGGGGCGGGTCTCGGCGTAATGCAGGCCGGTGGCGGTCTTGCTGCACCCGGCTCCCCCGTAGATCAGGGCGATGTCGCCAGCCAGCTGGGCGTACCCAAGGGCGGCCAGAATCTGACCGGCGGTGGGGGTGGCAGCCCATTCGGGGTCGGGAGGCATCCCGGAGGAGTCCTCTTTGCGCAGGTGGTACAGTGCCAGCCAGCGCCCCACCTCCCGAGCCACCTTGGCGCCGTCGCCCGTGTATTTCTCGGCCAGCCAGGGCGACAGCCGGGACATCGACACCCCGGACTGACGGGCTACTTCGGCCCCGGTCAGCTCGTCCTCGGTCATCACCTGCTTGACCTGTTGCCTCACCTGCTCTTGATCCACCTCACGTTTGGCCGTCATGACGAATCTCCTTTGTTATTGGTTGGCGCCCGTTGAACGGGTCTTGAGAGGTGCTGTTTTGGCGAGGTGCCGATCCAGCATCCTGTTGACGTTTTCTTGGAAGATTCGCTGCCGCTGGGGGTCAGACGAGGGGCCGACGACATCCCCGTTCGCCACCCGCTTGAGCGGCTGCCCAAAATTGGGGGCGACCAAGCCGGGGGCTGGGATGGACGCAGGGGTGTTGGGGGCGGGCGTTAAGGCTGCCGCCTCCAGGGCGCCCATCCGTTTGTCGGCCTGGGCCGCAACCTTCTGGGCTTTCTGGCTGCGGGCTTTGTTCTTGGCCCACTCCCGCCCTGCCTCGGTATCGCCGAAGCCCACCCCGGCGTAGTGCTGCACTTTGCCGATCACCTGGCCGTCCAAGGTGGTCACCGTGACTGCTGCCAGCAGATCGGCGGGGTCGTAGTACGCCACCACCTTCTGCCCCTTGCGGTCGGCCATGGCTTCGTTCCAATAGCGATGGGCGCCGTGGGGCCCCTTGCCCGCTTGCAGCTTGATCTCCCCCCGCTCCCGGCTGGCGGTCACCACCTCGGGCATCAGCAGCAACATTTCCCGCTGCTCCAAGGTCAGCACACGGACGGTCGCGTCCTTGAAACTTTCGGCAAAGGCTTCGTCGTAGCTCTTCACCCCGGCGCAAATGTCGGTACGCCGGTTGGGCCGGGCGTTAAAACGCACCACTTCTTGCGCCACCACCTGCGCGAATTCTGCGTAGGGAATAGCGGTGGCTTTGCTGAAGCCCCGGTCTAAAAATTGTGGGTGTTTGGCCACCAGATCGTGCAATCCGCCAATACCGAAACTGCGTTCAATCGGTTTGGCGCCGGGGTTCGATTTGGTCATATCGGGCAACGTAAAACGGGGGGTAATCCCCACCAGTTGCAGCAACCCCAGGGGGTCGTCTTCCCTGTTTTTAAAGCGGTGGCGGTTGCCCGACCGCCCGGTCATCGCCTTGTTGGCGGCGACCACGGTGTTGTCGATCCACGCATCGGTAGGGGTGCAAATGGCGGTCAGGTCGTAGGTGGCCAGGCGGAAAAGATCGGTGTTTTCGGTTTTGGCCAGCCGGTAGGCCAGAATCTTGTTGCTGCGCAGATCGGCCCAGAACCAACCGGTGCTGGTGTTCAGCACCTCGCCGTCGGGCCACTTCACCCACAGCTTGTCGAACTTCAGCCCGTCGCCCACCACCGCCTCGCCCGCTGCGTACATCGACCGATCCCGCTTCTGCGGGGGATACAGGCGAGCCAACGCCACCTCGCCCTCCCGCCAATACACACGGGTGGACTCCTTAATGTCGCTCTGCACCCGTTTGTGAAAGGTGCGCAGCGCGGGCAAGTCGCCCCACCCGTGCTGCTTGGCCGCTTCGTCCGTGCGGCGGTAACATTCGGCGACGGTGTCCCCGTCGTGGGTTAAATACAGGGCCAGAAAGTAATCCCACGCAGCCGGGGGAATTTCTTTACGCTCGCGCTGCACGCTCCAGCCGGGGATCATCAGCGCCGCCCAATCGCTTTTGGGGTGCTCGCGCACTCCTGGGTGTTGGCTGGTGCCGTAATACCAACCGCGTATCGTGGCGGCAGGTATGGCCCATTCCTGGGCCACTGTTTCCAGCGCCTCGCGCACGGGAATTTTCGCGTCGAGCAGGTCGCGCAATTTAAAAAGGCACATCGCTTTGTTCTGGCCGATGTCGCGGTGTTTTTGCGATTTGGTCCACGCCCACCGCCAAAGGTGGGAAGAGCGTTCGCTGTCGGGGGTGGGGTTTTCTGGGGATGGGGGCGTTGGGGCGGCAGGGAGCAACTGTTTCAACGCGGAGGAATACCCCCCCGAGGCTATCGATTCGATGTTGTACTGCTTAGCGATGCCGCCATTCATGCGGACTTCCCTGGAGGGCCAATCCCTCGCCCTCCTGGCTACCGCCTGCTTTGATACCCCGGCGGCTGCGGCGATTTCTGCCAGGCTGAACCATTCGACGGGTGTCATTTCCGCCCCTCGTCCTGCCACATTGGCCCTGCACCCGTGAGTAGCCAGTTGAGGTTGACGCCTTGGGCTGCAATAGAGGCCAAGGCGTCGGCCCCAGGTTTCCTTCTCCCGGCGATATAACTAGCCAGGGTCCGAATGGGGATGGCCGTGCGGTCCGCAAACTCGATTCTGGTCATGCCAAGCTGTGCAATGGCCGTCTTGAGACGCACCCCTAGGCCGCTCTGTCCCGACGCAGTTGAATACCTGCTTGGCCAGATCGACGCCGGATCGACGCCGAGGGCTTCGGCGATGATCTGCTGCCCTTTCGGCCACGGGCGGTCGAGTGCCCCCTTAAGGACGCCGGGTTTGTACCCTTGCTCGGCCGACAACCTGCGCAAGCTCCAGCCGCGCAGACGCAGCGCGCAGACAATCTCGGCCCTGTGCCAGTCGTTGGCGCAGGTGGTGGTGCCAGATGTGGATGGTTTTTGGCTCATGACCGGAGGATAGGTCCACAAGTGGACCATTTGCAAGTCTTATGGTCCATTTGTGGACCATAAGACTTGCAAGGTGCCAACCTAGGTGCCAACCAAGGTGCCAACCGATAATCCGAAAAAACATAGCGCAACACATTGAAAAATAAAGAAGTTGGTACCTTGTCGACGGTTGGCACCTTTTGGTTGGTACCTTGGTTGGCACCTTTGGGGGAAAAATGACTACGGATGCAGAGGTTGTAGCACGTAAGAAAGAGTTAGGAGCGCGGGTGCGCGAGGTGCGTAAAACTGTGGACATGACACTTAAGGATTTCGCTCTTCACACGGGCATCCCGCTCCAAACTCTCAAGAATTATGAGAGGGGGACCAGTATGCTCGGCGCAAAGGCTGCTTCTGCCTTAGCGGGGGTAGGTGTCAACACGGAATGGCTGCTCACAGGAACGGGGCCAATGTGGCAGGCCGATTTGATGCGCGGGGTCGATGACCGTGAGGTGTTTTTATCGGTGCTGCGTGGTGGGGGCGTGCTGTTCAATAAACTACGTGGAATTGTGGATTTAGTCGGCCTCGATGAGTTTGCCCGGCTCACCCACATCCCTGCCGAAAAATGGCACCCCATCCTGGCTGGTGAGGCCAATCCCCCCATCGACTACCTCCTGGCTGCCTCCGCCGTGGCGGGAACCTCTCTGGATTACCTGGTGGGGGCGTCCACCGAGGAGGAGTCCGTTTTCCTCGCTCGCTACCGCACCGCCACCCCCGAAGACCGTGCCCTGCTTTCCTCTCTCCTGGATCGTCTTTTGAAGGCTCCTTGAACCTCCTTCACGGGGGCGACGTTCGTTCGCAAACTTAAGGGCCGTTTTTTTTTTTTTGGGTTTTTGACGTTTTGTTCGCAACCACCTACCTCCACCTTCAACCCCAACGAAGCCCAATGTTTCCGGGCTCTTCCTGCCTCTTCCGCCTTCTTCCGGGTTTGTTCCTAAACTTGCCGTCCGCTCACAGGCCATGCAGCATCAGCGCCCGCGCCTTGCCCTTGTATTGGGTGACCAACAGGTCGTAGGGCATGGCGGCGACATGGTCGCTGCCGATGATCGGCAGGAAGTGGGACTCCCCCGCCTCGGGATCAAGCAGCCCAACCCCGAAGAGGGCCCCTCCGTCGGGGAGAGCCACCTCGAAGACCGTTTGGGTTTTGCCCGATCCGGCGGCCAGATTGCGGCGCACCGTCTCGATCCCCTGACGCAGACTGGGGAAGGTGGCCAGATCGACCACATCTTCGAAGTAGGGCATGGCGAACATGTAGTGGTAATCGGCCAGATCGTCATTGTCGACCGCGCCGCCAAAGGGTTGGGCTCCGGCGCCGGTTAAATCGCTCAAGGCGTGAACCAACGCCTGCCCTGGTTTAGCGACTGCCTGGCTTTGGGCGGCGAAATCCTCTTGTAGGTAGGCCCGCATCAGGTATTCGGGGTTCAGGGCCGAGACGGCGATTTTTTCACCCTGCGCCTTGAGGCCCACCTTCAGCACGGCTGCAAAACCGCGCAGGGGATCGTTTTTGGCAACCTGTTGCCAGGCGGGGGCGGTGACCACCACGACCTCAAGCGCGGCGTCGCCACCGGGGTGGTACCGCCCCACCACGGTCAGCCCTGCCCCCTGCGCTGCGGCGGCGACCTGGTCGGCAGCCTGTTCGATGGGGGCGCTTAAGTTGCCCAGCGCCAAATAGGGGGACAGCTCATCCCCGGCCTGGGCCGCCCAGGGCAGGGCCATCACAGCCAGTACCAGCATGGTCATACGTCGCAACATCTTCCCCTCCTCTTGTTTGTTTTGTGGTTGTCGCGGTTTGTGGTGGATAAGTGCAGTGCATCCATCGCCCCGCCCGCCAGTTTAGGAAGGGCTAACCCCTTGGGGATTCATAAAAACCAATGACCCGACAAAGGGGATTGATCGGGTTGAACATCGTTCTCAAGGTGGCGTCGAACGGGGTCCGAGCAGTGAGGAGCGATCATGCCTATTCCCCCCATCGTTGTTGGATTCGGTTACGACCTGCGCTTGGGCGACAACCCCGCCTTGAGCGAGGCGCTGGCGGGCGGCGTGCCGGTGGTTCCGCTCTATGTGTGGTCCCCCGAAGAGGAGGCCCCCTTTGCCCCCGAGGGGGCGAGCCTGTGGTGGTTGGGGCAGTCGCTTCTGCGTTTGGATGAGTCGCTGCGGGCGCGGGGGTCACGCTTGATCGTGCGCCGTGGCCCCGAGGGGGAGGCGCTACGTTCGGTGATTGCTGCAACCAAGGCCAAGGCGCTCTATTGGAATGGGGGATTTGATCCTCCGGGCCGGGAGCGGGATGGTCGCTGGCTGGCGCAATGCGCCTCGCTGGGGGTCGAGGCCCGCTGCTTTCCCTACGACGGTTTGGTTGACGCCCAGCAGATCCACACCCAAGGGGGCGATCCCTACCGACGTTTTGCCCCCTTCTTCAAGCGCTGGCGGCAAGAAGCCGACCCGGCGGTGGCGCCGTTGCCGATTCCCGAAACGATTCCGGCTCCCCAGCAGTGGCCCGAATCTGAGACGGCGGTGCAGGTGGGATTGGGAGAGTCCCCCTTTTGGGCCTCGGGGTTGGCGGCGCAGTGGCAGCCGGGGGAGGCGGGGGCGCATCAATTGTGGCGGCGGTTTTTGGCCGAGCGGATCGAGGGGTATGCCCAGTGGCGGGATCACCCCGGCGAGCAGGCGACCTCGCACCTGTCGCCCCACCTGCATTTCGGCGAGATCACCCTGAGGCAGTTGTGGTGGGACTTGCGGGGGATCGCCGGGGAGGGGGGTGAGCGGTTTCGCAGCGAGCTGGGGTGGAGGGCGTTCGGGCAGTACTGGCTGTACCACTTCCCTCACGCGCTGGGGCAATCTCAGGATCCCCGTCTTCATCGCTTCCCCTGGCGGCACGATCCCGAGGGTTTGGACGCCTGGCGACGCGGCGCCACCGGCTACCCCCTGGTCGATGCTGGAATGCGCGAAGCCTGGTCCAGCGGCTGGATGCACAACCGGGTGCGGATGGTGACCGCCTCGTTTTTGGTCAAACACCTACTGATCGACTGGCGCGAGGGAATGAACTGGTTCGCCCAGACCCTGGTGGATGCCGACCTGCCCAGCAACGTCTTGAATTGGCAGTGGGTGGCCGGGACCGGGAGCGAATCGCAACCCTTCTTTCGTATCTTCAACCCGGTGACTCAGTCGCGCCGCTTCGATGCCGGGGGGGTCTACCTGAAGCGCTGGCTGCCGGAATTGCGCGAGCTTCCGACGCAGTGGATCCATGCCCCGTGGGAGGCGCCCGAAACGGTGTTGCGGCAGGCGGGGGTGGTGTTGGGGGAGGATTACCCAGCCCCCATCGTGGAGCACTGGGCGGCGCGGGTGAGGGCGATGACGGCGTGGAGGGGGATGAAGGGGTGAGGGTTGGTTTTGGCAGTCACATCGACCTGGTTGGACTCGCCCGCCAAAACCCTCAGCGGTGCAGCCTCTTCAAAACCTCTTCGGCAAGCGCCAAAACCTCGGGCGCCGCCCCCACCGGGGGTTGCCCACTTGCTGCCGCCCGCAACGCCAGAATGAAGGGTTGCAGGAAATCGGCGTGGGGGCTTTCGGTCATGAGGTCGGCGAGGGCAGGGCCAAGGCCAAAGCCATGGCAGTGCAGCGACAGATTTTCTTGGAAAAACGAGGTCCTTTGTCTCGTCATGCACGTCTGTACCAGAGACTCCAAGGATCGAGTGGCAAAATCCCGATTGCCAAGCCACAGATGAATTTTAACCAAATTGATCGCTTCGGATGGGTCATCTGGATTGGAGCCGGGAATATTCAACCAACCCCTATAATTTTGAGTAGCCTCTTGTTTTTTACCGGACAGGGCTTGGAGGTCGGCCAGCCTCAATAAGAGGTATCCGTTGCTTTTATCGAGCGAAAAAGCTTTCTTGAATGCTTCTTCCGCCTCCTGCCCACGTACCAAACAAACACCTAGCTCTGTCCATAGGTATACATCATCTGGGTTGAGAGAAATTGCTTTGCGGATAGCTTTTTCTTTCCAGGGTTGTTGGGATGGGTGGGATGTTCTTTCGCCAAAAATTCTATTGGTACGAAAGCAGTCTAAGGCGACTAAATAGGCATCGGGGTCGTTGCCGAAGCAATGTTCCATTTGCATAAATGCAGTTTGACTATTGGGAAGATCTGGAAAGAAATTCCCTTGAAAAACAGCTTTTTGCACGGTTGGCATGCCGTTGCGCCGTTTTTTCGAGAAGGGATCAGGGGATGTCCACATCCAGTCCTCCTCGACGTTTTCGAGAATGGCCTGGTAGTGCGACCTGGAAACCCCCGTGGTGCCTTCATCAGGTACTGAGCAGACAGAAATCTTGGTCTCGAAAGAGGGATCCGGTGAGGCATAGGGTGTTGTTTGGGCTTCATGGATCGTCGGTGATGCCATCTCTTCAGGGGGGGCTCCGGCTGTTCTTTCTGCAATCGCCTCCTTGTCTTCCAGCGACAACCCAATACATCCCGCCACCCCCTCGACCCACCGCTCCATCTCCTCCTCGTTTTGCGGGTGGGGGCATTGCCGCAGCTTGGTTTTTAGTGCCTCCAGTCGCCGCAAGTAATCGTCGGCATCGACGAAATGGCGGTCCTGCCCGGCCAAGTCAAAAAGGTCGGGCAATATCTTTTCCAGCCGCTGCCGGGCGGTGGCAAAAACGCGCCACTCCAGCCCCAACCCCTCTTCCCCCCCCAAGGCCGAGGCGACCGCCAACGAATATTCCAGCTGCGCCTGGGAATCGAGCTCCCCCGCCGCATGGCGGCGGGCGAGCAGGGCGGCGAGGTCGGTCAGCTCTTGCTTGCCGTACCACAACCGCATGAAGGCGATCAGCCAGCCCAGACGTTGCCGCACCCGGCGCGAGCCGTGGCGCATCAGGTACCAGATGTTGAAAAACCGCTCCGCCACCTGGTAACCGAAGCGTTTGCCCGCCTTAGAGGCAAGTTGGGCTTTCTCGATCAAACCCTCCTTTTCGAGGCGGGCCAGTTGCGGGGTGATGGTGGTGGGGGGGATGTGGGAGGACGCGGCCAGCTCTTTTACTCCGACCGGATCCCAGTGCTCCATCAGGTGGGCCAGCAGTTTGCGCGGTTGTTCGGACAGCGCCTCCATTCGGGCCTTGTAGAGGGGGGTCATTAGGTCGAGCAGGCGGTGCAGGTCGGCCTGCACGTCGTCTTCCCCTCCAGCGGCGAACATCTCGTACAGCATGGTTGTGGTGCGGGGGTTGCCGCCCGAGAGGATGCGCAGCGACTGGAGCCGCTCCGGCTTGTCGTCCAGGGTGCGGCGCATCTCGGCCTCGGCCTCGGCGCCGACCCATCCCCGCCCCGCCCCGAAGCTGCGGGCCAGGGCCAGGATCGCGGCGCGCATCTCCTCAGCGTTCAACGAACGCAGTTCGAGGGGGTGGAAAAAGTCGTGGAAGGCATGCTGGTACTGGGCGTGGAGCTCCAGGTGTTCGTAGCTGGCGCCGATCCAGAACAGCCCCGGTTGGTGCGACAGGGTGTTGCGCAGCCGCCAGAGCACGGTGGCCGAGCCGTCCTTTTTGCCGCTTTTTTCCCCCGCCGCCAGGTTGCCCAGCAGCAGGTCGCTGCTGTCGATCAGCAGCAGCAACCCCCGCCGGTGCGAGCCGATCCAGTCGGTCAACATGGCCAGCGCCAGCTCCTCGCGCTGTTCGGATTCCAGAGGGGCGAGCGCCGCGATTTGGGCGTCGAACAGGGCAAGCTCGTCCGCCGCGCCCCCTTCACGTTCCAGGGCGTCGGCCAGGGCGTCGAGGGTGTTGCGCCACAGGTCGTCGAGTCCCCGCACCGTGTATTGCTCCTCGGGGAAGATGAGGGGGAGCCAGTGGGCGCTCAGGTTGGGATCGTCGCGCACCGCCAGCGCCAAGCGTTGCAATAGGGTCGATTTGCCCATGCCGCGCGGCCCGACGACGAGCCGGTGTTGCGGCACCTTGGTGGGGGGGGTGTCTTGCAGCGCCTCGGTCAGCTCTTGGAGTTCGCGCCCGCGGGCGACGAAGATCGCCCGCAATTCGTCGTCGCCCCAAAGGTGGGGGTTGTATTTAAGGGCGGCGTTGAGGGGGGCGTCAGCCATGGTTGGCCTTCCAGTAGTCGCGCAGCAAAAACGAAAGAAAGGCATATCGCCCCCCGTTTTGACCGAGATAGCCCTGTTCTTCAAGGTAGATCAGGGTCTCCTCCAGCCGAGTTTCGCGCCGGTCGGGATCGGCTTCGAGACGGCCCAGACGGGCCCCCAGTTGGGGGCGGGTCACCCCGGCATCGCTGTTGGCGGCGTAGCGCAGCACCGCCAAGACGAAGTCGCGGCGGGGTTGCGGCAGATCGAGCAGGCGCTGGTACCAGTGCACGAAACAGGAGCGTTTGCCGGCCAGCTCGCCGTAACCAAGCTCGATGTCGTCGGAATTCAATACCCCCTTGTGGTCGAGACGGCGCAGACCGGCTTTCATCGCCTCGTCGAGCAGCAGGTTTAGGTAGTAGGGGGAAAGCCAGCCGGTGCGGTCGCAGAGGTGGTCGAGGGTGGCGGTTGTGGCTTGCCATCCCTCGCGGCTCGAAAAAGTCGCCGCCATAGCCAGGGCCGAGCGGCGGGTGAAGGGCTGCAAAACATAGTCGTAGCAGTCGTTCATTAAGGTGGTCAGGCGGTGACGTTCGAGCAGTTCAGCCAGCCCGATGGAGCCGGTGAAGACAAAGCGGCAAGCGAGCCCCGACTGCTGCCGCCAGGAGCGCAACCAGCCCAGCGTCAGCGCTGCCTCGTGGAGATCGTGTGTGATGAGTCTGTCGAGAAAGACGGTGAATTCGTCGATGAGGATCAGCAGCGGTTGGGGGGCGAGACGGTGTTGAACGCGGTTGGCGGCGGATTGCCAGGGGGTGGCGGCGTTGGGATTGAGTTCGAGAGATACCCCCGCAACCCCGACTTTGTGGATGTGGCGTTGAACCCAGGTGGTGGCCTGGTCGCGCCAGTCGGCAAGATGCCGTTGGATCGAAGCCTCGGGAAAAGCCCGGTCGAGCCGGTCGATGAGGCGGGCGACCCGGTCGATCCCTTGCAGATCGACATATCCGGCCAGCAGGCCATGGTCGGTCGCCTGCTCCGTCATCCGCTTGAGGATCGACGATTTGCCCAGGCGGCGTGGTCCGGTCAGGGCGACATGGTTTTTCTGGAGTGCCGACCAGAGGTCGTCCAGCTCGGCCTCCCGGTCGAAGAAGTCTTCGCCGGTGGCGATGTTGCCTAAGCAAAGGGTCATACCCGCCTCCTTTCAGGTGAATAAAGAGGGGACTAGATTAATACGAATTCGAATTAATACAAGTTTGAATTTATCTGCACCAAGAGCGAAGGGCCAGGGGCGATGGAGTTCCTTCCGCGCCCCGATGTCGATGTGTTAAGGGCGTCTTGCCCCCACCCCCTCCGGTCTCTTCATCAACAGCAGCAGCGGCATCACCGCCACCGTCAGCACCCCCATCAGCAGAAAGTCGTTGGTGTAGCCGATCATCGCAGCCTGACGGTTGATCTCTAGGTCGATCATCGCCAGCCCCGCGGGGGAATCGATGCCCCACGGGGGGGGGAGCAGGGGGGCTTGGGCCAGGGGGTTGAAGGGGGTGACGAAGGCGCCGAGCTCGGCGTGGTTGATCTGCACGCTACGACTGAAGACCACCATGATGATCGAAATCCCGATGCTCGATCCGATGTTCCGAATCAGGTTGAACAGCCCCGCCGCTTCGGTCCGCAGCGGTGGCGGCAGGGTGGCGAAGGCGATGGTTTGCAGCGGCACGAAGATGAATCCCAGCCCCAAACCCTGCACCACCCCGGTCCAGATGAGCGGCCCCATGCCGATCTCAAGGTTGAAATACGACATCTCCCACAGCGACTCCGAGACGAAGCCAAAGCCGATGGCGATCAAGATGCGCGGGTCGTATTTGCCGACCAAACGGCCTACCAGCGCCATCGAGAACATCGAGCCCAGCCCCCGCGGCACCATCACCAGCCCCGTATCCACCACCGGGTAGTGCATCAGGTTCATCAGGTAGGGGGGGAGCAGGGCCATGGTCGCCAGCAACACCACCCCCATGATGAACATGAAGGTCATCCCGGTCAGGAAGTTGCGGTCGGAGAACAGCACCGGGGAAATGAACGGGTTCCGGGTCGTCATTGAGTGGACGGCAAACAGATAAAAACCCATCCCCGCTAAAATCGCCTCGGTCAAAATCTCGTTGGAGCTCAGCCAGTCGTGCCCCTGCCCCCGGTCGAGCATCAGCTGCAGGCTGGCGATCCCCAGGCTCAAGGTTAAAAAGCCGAAGCGGTCGAAGGGGCGATCCCCCTTGGGGGTTTCGGGGACGAAAGTGGCGATGAGGAACAGCGCCAGCAATCCAAAGGGGAGGTTGATGAAAAAGACCCACTGCCATTCGAGCCACTCGGTGATGTACCCCCCCAGGGTCGGCCCCAGAATCGGCCCCACCATCACCCCGACCCCGAACATCGCCATCGCTTGGCCATGTTTTTCTTTGGGGTAGGTGTCGAAGAGGATCGCCTGCGACAGCGGCACCAAAGGCGCCCCGGCGATCCCCTGAATAATGCGGAAGAGGACGATTTCGGGCAGGTTGGTGGCCAAACCGCAGGCGACCGAGGCCAGGGTGAACAGCGCCACGGCGATGAGAAAGAGCCGCTTGCGCCCGATCTTCATCGCCATCCAGCCGGTGGGGGGGATCATCACCGCCGAGGCGACGATGTACGAAGTCAGCACCCAGGCGATCTGATCCTGGGTGGCCGACAACGTCCCCATCATGTGGGGCAGCGCCACGTTGACAATGGTGGTGTCGAGGATGACCAGGATGGTCGCCAGCATCACTGCCGCCGCAATCAGGCCACGATGCTGCTTTTCACCCATCCGCTCGACGGCGGCTGCGTTCATGGCGCGTCGGTATGGATGGTCACGTTGACGCTCAGACCGGCCCGCAGCGTGGGGGCGTTGGGGTTAGCCTCAAGCTCCAGGCGAACCGGCACCCGCTGCACCACCTTGACCCAGTTGCCGCTGGCGTTTTGCGAGGGGAGCAATGAGAACTCGGCACCGGTGGCGGGGCTGACGCTGGCGACCTTGGCCCTCCAGATGTGGCTGGGGTAGGCGTCGATTTCGATCTGCGCCTCTTGGCCGATCTTCAGCCGCTCCAGCTGAGTCTCTTTCAGGTTGGCCTCAACATAGTGCTGGGGCGACACCAGAGCGAAGAGGCGCTCCCCGGTTTTGACATATCCCCCCGGTTGCACCGGGAGGGGACCAACCTCGCCGCTCATGGGGGCGAAGATCTTGGCGTGGCTCAGGTTCAGCATGGCGTGGTCGAGCGTCGCCTGGGCCTGCCGATACAGCGGGCTGTTTTCAACCGCTTGATCGGGGACGATCCCCATCTGGGCGCGGATGCGGGCCAAATCCTGCTGCAAAGCCGAAACCTTAGATTTGGCTCCGTCCACGTTGTGACGCGCCTCGTCAAGCGACGAGGCGGCCAAAGCCTGGCTGCTGGCCAGAGGTTTGCGCCGCTCGAACTCCCGTTCGAAGAAGGCCAGATCGGCCCGGGCCCGCTCCAGGTCGGCCTCGATGCGGTGGTAGTAGGCTTTAAGGGCGGTCACCGTGTCGCGCACCGAATTCAGTCGAGCCTGAGCCTCGCGCACCGCAATGCGCAGCGAGGTTTCGCTCAAGGTCAGCAGCAACTGCCCCTGCTCGACCCGGTCGTGCTCCCCCACCAAAACCGCGTCGACCCGACCGTCGATGTCGGTCGAGACGAAGACCCGGTCCGCCTTGAGGTAGGCATCGTCGGTGGTAATGGTGCTCATCGCCTCGAAGTAGAGGCGGGCGCCGAACAGGGCGAGCAGCAGCGGCACTCCGAGCATCAAAACGCGGCGCAGCCCCTTTTTTTGCGGGGGGATCGCTGCGTCGGGTGGGGTGGCTCCGGCTTGGGGGCGCTCATGGCTTGGAGGATCCTTGCTCGTCGGCAACGCAGCAGGGGGTGGGTTGCACGCGCTGGAGGTTGTTCTTCATCAGGGTCAGGGTGTCGAGCAACGTTTCGATCTGTTCGGGGGACATTCCCGCGGTGACCTCGGCCCGGACTTCGGCGGCGACCGATTG
The DNA here is from genome assembly GCA_001872725.1 of Proteobacteria bacterium CG1_02_64_396. Taxonomy (NCBI): domain Bacteria; kingdom Pseudomonadati; phylum Pseudomonadota; species Proteobacteria bacterium CG1_02_64_396. Next base: position 40,056 of record MNWR01000057.1, read on the forward strand.
CATCTGGGCGAAGATGGGGGCGACCTTGTCGGTGAGAAAGAGCAGGTTGGCCCGCCGGTCGCCAGGGTGGGGACGGCGCTCGACCCAGCCGGCCCCCTCCAACCGGTCGATGTGGCGGGCCAGGGTGATCGGCTCGATCTCCAACAGCTCGGACAGCGCCTTTTGGGTGATCCCTTCGCAGCGGTAGAGATGGACGATCACCTGCCATTGGGCACGCGTCATCCCCAGCGCTTGGGCCCGTTGGTCAAACCGTTTGCGGAACAGGCGGGTGGCGTCGGCCAGCAAAAAACCGAGGGAGCGCGAGAGGTCAGGGGTGGATTTCATGGGGCGGGATCATGCTCGCCAAGATTATGGTAAGCAAGCTCATGAACCGGGGGCGCAAGCGCAAGGGCATCACTAAAAACCGGCAAAGATGCCCGGCAAGAGCCGGAAACGTGCGCACCCCGGCCGCAAGTGACCGAAATGACAGCGCAGCAAAAACCCGCAGCCTCAAGGCATCGACTTCGGGTTTTTTGCGCAACGCGGCTGAAAAAAGGCAGGAGGCCTTTTATTCGGCGTTTCCCTAAAACCGGCCACAGTGGGGTGTTCCGCAGGGCGGAGAGGATGCGCTGGCAGGCCGATTCTTGATGCTCCTGTGCTTTTATGTCCCAATGAGTTTCATTCGCAGGCAGTCCATGGGGGCGAGATCATCAGGAGGAGGGGGCGATGGCCGAGTTTGCGCAGGCATTGGCAGCCACACTGGGCAACGAGGGTGGCTATGTGGACGACCCGCACGATGCGGGGGGCGAGACCTGCCGGGGGATTTCCCGCAAGAATTTCCCCACGTGGGGCGGATGGGGGTTGATCGACCAAGCCAAGTCGGCCCCCGGCTTTCCCGGCGGCCTCGATGGCAACGCCCTGTTGCAGGAGCAGATCGCCGCCTTCTATAAGGGGGAGTTTTGGGATCGGGTGCGCGGCGACGCCATCGCCGACCAGCAGGTCGCCGCCTCGATCTTCGACTTTGCGGTCAATGCCGGCGTCGGCACCAGCGCCCGGTTGGCACAAAAGGCGGCGGGTGCGGCGGTGGATGGGGCGATCGGCCCCAACAGCGTGGCGGCGATCAACGGCACCGATCCCCGCACCTTTTTGGCCCTGTTCGCCTTGAACAAAATCGACCGTTACATCCAAATCAGCGAAAACAGCCCCAACAACCGGACCTTTTTCTTCGGTTGGATCAAAAGGGCCATGGCCGATGCCCCGGTGTAATCCGGATGCACCGTGATGAAGGAGCACGCAGTGAAAGAGGCTTTCGAGATCCTGCACCAATACACCCATGGCTTGGCCGAAGCGCTCAAACAGCGCGATCCCTATACCCGGCTGCACTGCGACCGGGTGGTGGAATTGGCGCTGGAGCTGGGACGTAGCGCCGCAATCCCCACTGCCGACATGCTGCTGCTGCGCATCGCCGCCTCGTTCCACGACATCGGCAAGATCGGCATTCCCGACCGGGTGTTGCTCAAGGCGGGCCGCTTGGAGGATGAGGAATGGGCGTTGATGAAGAGTCACAGCGTTCGTGGCGAGCAGATCTTGCTCGCGACCGGGCTCGAAGGGGTGGAGGCGGTGGGCAAGGTGATTCGCCACCACCACGAGCATTTTGATGGCGGCGGTTACCCCGACGGTTTGATGGCCGACGAGATTCCCATGGCGGCCCGGATTTTAGGCATCGCCGACAGCTACGACGCCATGGCGACGACACGCGTCTATCAACCCCAGCAGGCGCACGAGACCATCATGGGCATCATGGCGGTCGAGCAGGGGGGAAAACACGACCCGGAGCTGTTCGCCCATTTTTGCCGGGTGATTGAAGACAGTCACTACCGGGTGCGGTGAGCCTTGTTCACCAACGGACCATCGCCTTGAACCGGTCCGTAACGGTAGGGGTTGGCGTCGAGGAGGTCGGAACTGCGGTTTTCAATCAGCGCCTCCCAAATGGGGTCGGCATGGTACGCCGAGGCGTAAGGGGGAGGGGAAGACCCTCGCCGGGTAGGGGGGCAGCAAGGGGGAGAGGGATAAAGGGTTGAAACCGTGCCTGACATCGCTGAATGGGGGGGGTAGAAGTGTGCGGCACACCCATCCCGTGGGGCGCTGCCCCATCGTCCCCCCTTCAGGAGCGTTCCACCCATGCCACCTCCTCAACCCCCGAAACCGCCCAACGGCTTCCCGACGCCTCCCCCACCATCGTCGACCTGGAGGTCAACGAGCGCAGTGAGGGTGGGAAAATCCCCGGTTTTACCGAATGGACTGCGGGTAACGGTTGGCAGTACAACGCCTCCTGACGTTGCAGCGCCGCATCAATAAAAAAGGGGGCCAATCGGCCCCCCTTTTTTGTCTTACTTCCAATCTGTCTTACTTCCAATCAACACCCCCCGTTCACTCCTCCCCCCGCAACTGCTCCAAGATCTTCTGATCCTCCAAGGTCGAGGTATCGGTGGTGATCTCCCTTCCCGCCGCAATATCGCGCAACAGGCGGCGCATGATCTTGCCGGAGCGGGTTTTGGGCAGGTTGTCGGCAAAGCGAATCTCGTCGGGCTTGGCCAGGGCGCCGATCTCCTTGGCGACGTGTGCCCTCAATTCCCGCACCAGTTCGTCGCGGTGGAACTCGTCGCGTCCCCCCTTGAGGACCACGAAGGCGAAGATCTCTTCCCCCTTGATCTCGTCGGGGCGGGGGTCGGTTCTCTTGAGGCCGGTTCGTTCAAGGTTGGCCCCCTTCCCACGCAGCGATGATTGAACTTGATGGCGCATGTGCCATCATTCCGCCATGAAACCGCGCATCGTTGTGGACACAAGTGTGCTGACTTCCGCTCTGATGAGTGCCCACGGGCCCAATCGGGAAATCCTGCGTCGCTGCCTGCTGGGGCGGTACCAACCGCTGTTGGGCAACGCCTTGTTTTCTGAATACCTGGATGTCGCGACCCGAGATACCACCTTGGCACGGTGCCCGGTCCCGAAAGAGGACGTGATCGACCTGCTTGAAGCGTTTTGCGCCGTGAGCGAATGGATTGCGATCTTCTACCTGTGGCGACCGAATTTGTCCGACGAGGGCGACAATCACGTTCTTGAACTGGCCACCGCTGGAAACGCGAGGTGGATCGTGACCAACAACGTAAAAGACTTCCGTAATGCTCAACTGCGATTTCCCGACATCGCTATCGTCACACCCGAGCAGATCTTGAAGGGAGGTGAACCATGGCAACCCTGACCGTGCGGCTGCCCGACGACAAACACATGCGACTTAAAGCGCTGGCTCAACGCAGACATATCAGCGTCAACAAGTTGATGGAGGAGCTTTCGACCCAGGCCATTGCCGAGTTCGATGCCGAAACGCGGTTCCGCGCCATGGCGGCAAAAGGATCGGTCGAGAAGGGGTTGGATGTGTTGGATCGGCTGGATCGGGCGTTCGAAACAAAGGTTTGAAGCCAATTTGTGGGTCTGGCTCCGTCCAGCATCGCAGCGTACATATAAAAAAAAAGGGGGGCCTGAGCCCCCCTTTTTCATTCCAACCTCATTCAATCCAACCGTTTCAATCCTCCCCCCTTAACTGCTCCAAAATCTTCTGATCCTCCAAGGTCGAGGTATCCGAGGTGATCTCTCTTCCCGCCGCAATATCGCGCAGCAGGCGGCGCATGATTTTGCCGGAGCGGGTTTTGGGCAGGTTGTCGGCAAAACGGATCTCGTCGGGCTTGGCCAGGGCGCCGATCTCCTTGGCGACGTGTTCCCTCAATTCCCGCACCAGTTCGTCGCGGTGGAACTCGTCGCGTCCACCCTTGAGGACCACGAAGGCGAAGATCCCTTCCCCCTTGATCTCGTCGGGGCGACCGACCACGGCGGCCTCGGCGACCAGGGGATGACTGACCAGGGCCGATTCGATCTCCATCGTCCCCAAGCGGTGGCCCGAGACGTTAATGACGTCGTCGACCCGCCCCATGATCCAGAAATAGCCATCGTCGTCGGTGCGGGCTCCGTCGCCGGCGAAGTAATACATCTTCCCTTGATCCTTGAATTTGGCCCAATAGGTGTCGACGAAACGCTGATCGTCGCCCCACACGGTGCGCAGCATCGAGGGCCAGGGTTTGCGCACCACCAGCAGCCCCCCCTGCCCCCTCTCGACCGGGTTGCCCTCGCCGTCGACGATGGCGGCGTCGATCCCCGGCAGGGGGTTGGTGGCCGATCCCGGTTTGATCGGGGTGGCCCCCGGCAGCGGGGCGATCATGTGGCCGCCGGTTTCGGTCTGCCAGTAGGTATCGACGATGGGGCAGTTCTCCTTGCCGATGGTGCGGTAGTACCACATCCAGGCCTCGGGGTTGATCGGCTCGCCGACGGTGCCCAGGATGCGCAGGTGGCTCAGGTCATACTTGTTGGGCCACTCATCCCCCAAGCGGACCAAGGCGCGGATGGCGGTGGGGGCGGTGTAGAAGGTGTTGACCGCGTGTTTTTCGCAGATCTCCCAGAGCCGTCCGGCGTGGGGGGTGGTGGGAGCCCCTTCGTACATCACGGTGGTGGCGCCCGCCGCCAGCGCCCCGTAGACGACGTAGGTGTGGCCGGTGATCCAGCCGACGTCGGCGGTGCACCAGAAGGTGTCCTCCTCTTTAAGATCGAAGACCCACTTCATGGTCATGATCCCCCAGAGCAGATAGCCCGCCGAGGAGTGGACCACCCCCTTGGGTTTGCCGGTCGAACCCGAGGTATAGAGGATGAACAGCGGGTGTTCCGATTCGACCGGTTCGGGGGCGCAGTGGTAATCGCCGTCGGGGACGGTGTCCTCCCACCAGACGTCGCGTCCGGCTTTCATGTGCACATGCTGGCCGGTGCGGCGCACCACCAGAACGTGCTCAACGCTGGGGCAGCCATGAGACAGCGCCTCGTCGGTCGCCTCCTTCAGGGGGACAATCTTCTCGCGCCGCCAGCCGCCGTCGGCGGTGATGACCAGTTTGGCCGCCGCATCCTCGATGCGGTCCTTGAGCGCCTCGGCCGAGAAGCCGCCGAAGACCACCGAGTGAATGGCGCCGATGCGGGCGCAGGCGAGCATGGCGACCGCCGCCTCGGGGACCATGGGCATGTAGAGGACGACCCGATCCCCCTTCTTGAGCCCGAAATCTTGCTTCATGACGTTGGCCAGCTTGTTCACCTCAAGGTAGAGCTCTTGATAGGTGATGACCCGGCTGTCCCCCGGCTCCCCCTCCCAGATGATCGCCGCCTTGTTCTTGCGCCAGCTCTTCAGGTGACGGTCGACGCAGTTCTGGGCGACGTTGAGCCGCCCATCTTCGAACCACTTGTAGAAGGGGGGATTGCTGTCGTTGAGGGTTTTGGTGAAGGGGGTGGTCCAGTCGAGGTGCTCCCGCGCCAGCCCCGCCCAGAACCCCTCGTGGTCGGACTCGGCGGCGGCCCGTAACGCCTCGAAGTGGGCCATGCTGGGGATGGCGGCGGTGTCGGCGACGTTGGCCGGAGGATGGAAGACCCGGTTTTCGGTCAGGGTCGATTCGATGGTTTCGCTCATGGACAGTCTCCCGTGGATGGGCCGGTTGCCGGATGCAGGCTGCCGGTCTTGTTGATGAACAATGGGTGGCGGAGCCACGGAGTGGCGGGGCCACATCGGTAGCGTTGTTTTTGTAGGAGCGGTCCCCGACCGCGAACGGTTGTGTCCCGGTGCGACAACTTGGCCCCATCGGTTCGGCGACGGGGTCGCCTCCTACAACGGTGCTTGATCCGGGGGCGATGCCGTTGCCGGTTTTGTTGCTGAACAATGGGTGGCGGAGCCACATCGGTAGCGTTGTTTTTGTAGGAGCGGTCCCCGACCGCGAACGGTTGTGTCCCGGTGCGACTTGGCCCCATCGGTTCGGCGACGGGGTCGCCTCCTACACGGTGCTTGATCTGGGGGCGATGCCGTTGCCGGTTTTGTTGCTGAACAATAGGTGGCGGAGCCACATCGGTAGCGTTGTTTTTGTAGGAGCGGTCCCCGACCGCGAACGGTTGTGTCCCGGTGCGACAATCTGGCCCCATCGGTTCGGCGACGGGGTCGCCTCCTACAACGGTGCTTGATCTGGGGGCGATGCCGTTGCCGGTTATGTTGGGTCGCTTCCCTGCGCCTCTACCCCAACCGCTGCAAGCGAAACAGCCCCTCGACCGTCGTCACCCCCCGGCTTTGCCGGGCCTGTTCGGCCAAGCGCCAAAAGATTGAGGCGGTTGCTTTGGCATCCCCCAGGGCGGTGTGGCGACCGTGTACCTCAATGCCCAACCGCCCCGCCACATCGTCCAGGGTTCCGACCTCGTCGCAAGGGGCCAACGCCCGGTCGAGCCGCATGGTGTCGAGGGTCGGGTAGGGAAAATGGGCCCCCAGGTGGCCGACCATCGCCTTGTTGATGAAGCGGATGTCGAAGCCGATGTGGTGGCCGACCACCACCGACGCCCCGATGAAATCGAGCATGTCGACGATCCGCTCCAGCAGGGTCGGCTGCCCCCGCACCATGTCGTCGCTGATGCCGTGAATCTCGACCGCCGACAGCGGGATCGGAATTTGAGGATCGACCAGCGCCTCGAAGCGCTGCCCGATCACCCCCGACCGCATCTTCACCATCCCGACCGAAACGATCCGGTCCTTGCCGGGATTGAGCCCCGTAGTCTCGGTGTCGAGGACCACGAAGGGGGCCTGTTCAACCGGGACCGTCCCCAGGTCGACCGTGCGCAGCCGAGCGCAAAGCCTTTGCACATGGAGTGCGATGGGGTCTGCGGCCAGCCGTTGCCGCTTGAGGGTGCGCATCAAGGAGGCGGCCAGACGGTCTTTCAGGTTCGGCATAGGGCTCCTTCATGGGGAAAACCATCGTTGCGGGAGCATTCGCCCCGTCCCTTCGCCGGATCGTGGGTGGTGGATGCGCCGCGCTTATCCACCGGTGATCCCGCCGATCACCCCTTACACGCTCAAAACGGGCTGAGCGTCACCGCACGCCGCATCACCCCCTGCAATCGCCCCACGGTGCGCAGTGCATCTTTGAGCGCGTCGATCTGGTGGTGGCTCATCTGGCCGATGTCGACGAACTTGTCGGGGGCGACCCCCTCGGCGACCTGGGCCAGTTGGTGGGCCAAAATCGTGTCGACCAGCAGGGCGTAGGCGGCCAGCGCCGCCTCCACCGCGTCGCGGTCGAGAATCCCAAGCGCGGCCACCTGTTGCAACCGCCGGTGGGTGTTGCGTTCGGCAATGCCGGCCCGGATGGCGAAGAGCCTTGCCGCGTCGACCACGAACAGGGTCCCCTCCGCCTTGAGATCGACGCTCCCCCGGTGTTCGCTGTCGGAGCTGGTGATCAGTCGTCCCATGAATCCCAGCGGCGGCTTGTATTGGGCGTCGTCCATCATCAGAGCGGTGAGGAAGGCCGATGCGCTGGCCGCCTCGTTGTTCAAGATTGCCTGTAGCGGCTCCAGCAGCGCCACCTCGCCATAGAGGGGGGCCAGGTCGAAGACGATGGAGGACCAGCGGGCCGCCATGTTGTCGGGGTGGTGGATCCACTGCCGGAACCGCTTGGCCCATTGCGACACCGAGCCGCGAAACTCGGGGTTGTCGGTCATGACCCCGCCGGGGCAACGCTTGTAACCGACCGTTTCGAGCGCCGCCGCCAGCGCCTGTCCGAAGCCACCGAACCAGGTGGCCGCTTGGTCGGCTTGGGTCGGGTCTTTCGGATCGTCCCAAATCAGGCCGTGATCCTGATCGGGATCGAGCAGCATCTCCCGCCGTCCCCCCGAACCCATGACGATCACCGCAAAGGGGAGGGGGGCGGCGCCATGTTCCAAAGCGTAACGGTTAAGGGTCAACGCGACCGCCCGCTCCTGAATGGCGCGGTGGAAGTTGCTGATCGCCAGCAGCACCTCCGAGGTGCGGCGGGTAATCTGCCGTTGGTGGGAGGCAAACCCCGGCAAACGCTCGGAAAAGGTCTTGAGATCCTCCAGAGAGACGGCGTCGGAGATGCCGGTCAGGGGGGAGCCGATGTGGGTCGAAAGGTAACGGAAGAGGTCGCCGTCGGTGATGATCCCGACCGGCTTGCCCTCCTCGACCACCACCACCCGGTCGGCCCGGTGGCGATAGAGCAGATCGCGTACCCGCCATAAGGGATCGAGGGGGGCGACGGTGCGGGCTTTGGCCAGATGCAGCGCCCCGATGGGGGTCCCCAGATCGCCGTGCTCGGCCACCAGCCGGGTGAACTCCTGCTCACGCAGCAGCCCCACGACCTTGCCATCATCGTCGACGATGACCGCCGAGGAGACCCCTGCCCGAACAATCTGCCGGGCCACCTCGGTCAGGGTGGCGCTCCCCGACGCGGTCAGCACCGGGGTGTGCATCACCCGTTGGGCCGGAGCCGCCAGGGCCGAGCCGCTGATGTCGGCCTCGGTGGGCAGCGGTTTGGCCGCCCGTAACCGCAGCGCCATGACCCGGTTGAAGGCGGCGCTGAGCTCGTGGTGGCGCGCCTCCAGGGTTTGCATGACCGGGCCGTCGAGGGCCAGTAGGGTGGTCGGCTCGTCGGCGCTGGCGGTGGAATTGTAGGGGTCGGAATGTAAAAAGGCGGTCAGCCCGACGAAGTGGCCGGGGCCAAAATTGCAGATCCGCCCTTGGCTGCCGGGATAGCCCGACAGGTGCATCGCCCCCTCGACAATCAGGTAGAGCTTGCCGGTGTAAGGGTCGCCGCTGGCAAAGAGGATTTGTCCCCGGTCCAGATGGATGGCGGTGGCATGGTGGAGCAGATGGTCGATCTCGGCGGGGGTCAGGCTGGCCAGCGCCTTGACCTCGGCCAGCATCTGGCTCAGTTCGGGGGCGGGAAGATCAGCGGCCATGTTTGAGGATCCTCTGGCGCGAGAACTCCAGGTAAATCGCCCCCCCGAAGCAGAGCAGGGAGGCGATCATCAACTCCCCGATGTGCCGGAAGAAATCGCCGGTCATGAACATATCCAAAATCATGATGACCACCCCGAATCCGGCCAGGATGTTCGACCATTTGCCTCGGCGTTGGGCGATATTGAGGGTCGCGGACGATGGCATGGGGCCTCCTGGTGGATGAAAGGGTGGGTGGAAATCGCGCCGAGGGCGGCGCTCCTACAACGACAACGGAGGGGAGTCCGCCCGAAAGCGGACCCCCCCTTTGTTATTTCAAAGCATGCATCTTCATCAGCACATCGTTGGCCTGACGGATCGACTTGTTCTCGATCGAACCGGCCATGGCGCGGCTGACGACGATGTTGGTCAGGAAGACCAGCGGTACCAAAATCAGCGCTGAACTGGTGGCCGGCATGACCCCCGAAGCGCCGAAGAACTCGACCTCGTTCATCCAGCCGATCATGGCGCCGACCGCCCCGATCAACCCCACCAACATTCCCCACAAAGCGCCGTACTTGTTCGACTTGCTGTCCCACACCCCCAAGATCAAGGTCGGAAAGATCGTTGCGCCGGCGATGGCGAAGGCCATGGCGACGATCTGGGCGATCAGGGCCGGGGGATTCATGGCGATCCAGACCACGATGGCGACGATCACCACGGTGAAGATCCGAGCCACCTTGAGCCGTTGCTGGTCGCTCGAATGGGGCTTGAGGACCGAGGCGTAGATGTCATGGCTCATCGCCGAGGCGCCCGCCACCATCAATCCGGCCACGGTCGACAGACCGGCGGCCAGGGCTCCGGAGGCCAGGTAGCCGATGAACCACAGACCCAGCCCCGCCTTTTCGGGGGCCGAAAGGATGATGACGTCGGCGACCGCCGTGCCGCCGCCGGGGTTGAAGAGCTGCCCCAACGCCGCGTAGGCGGGGCTCGACCAATACAGCAGACCGATGAAGAACAGCCCCCACACCACCGACTTGCGGGCGACGTTTTCGTCTTTAACGGTGTAGAAGCGCACGATGATGTGGGGCAGACCGGCGGTCCCCACCATCAGGGTGAAGGCGAGCGCCACAAACTGATAGAAGGTGCCGTTGGCCCAGGGAAGGATGTAATCGGGATGCGCGGCCCCCACCTGAGAAACGATGGCGCCGTACTCGATCTGGGGCAGCACCACAGCCTCGCCGGTGGCGGCGGTCAGCAGCGGCCACAGGGGAATCAAGAAACCGGTAATCAGCACCACGTATTGAATCTGCTGGTTGCGGGTCACCCCCGCCTGGCCCGACATCAGCATGTACACCAGCACCACCCCGGCGGCGAAGAAGACACTTCCCTCGTAGCCCATGCCGAAGATCCAGCCCGAGATCAGGCCGATCCCCTTGAACTGGGCGGTGGCGTAGGTGATGGCGATGATGACGGTGACCAGGGCGGCGATCATGCGCACCGCGTGGCTGTCGAAGCGATCCCCCAAGAACTCGGGCACCGTGTATTTACCGAAGCGGCGGATTTGGCTGGCGACCAGTGCCAGCAGCAGCACATAGCCGCCGGTCCAGCCGATGATGTAGCCCAGCCCGAAGAACCCCTTGAGGTAGAGCAGACCGGCCATCCCCATGAAGGAGGCGGCGCTCATCCAGTCGGAGGCGATGGCCATACCGTTGCCGATGGTGCCGATGTTGCGCCCCGCCACCCAATATCCGGCGGTGTCGCGTACCCGCATCATCCAGCCCACCCCCAGATACAGCAGGATGAAGCCGATCATGATCCCGGCCGGGATCGCCTTGAAGCCTTGTTCGATTTGAAACAGCTCTTCGCCCGCCGCCCAAACGGGGGCGGCGACGAGGCTCAATGCCAGACCCAGCAGGGCGGCGGCTTTACGTTGAAAATTCATGGCGGCTCCCCTCATTCCTTGACGTTGTCGTTCCACAGCTTCACGAACAACGCGCAAAGCAGGATGAAACTGACGGTGATGAACTGGGCGACCAGCCAGTAATGCAGCGGGAAGCCAAGGAAATGGGCCTGCACGAGAGGGCCATTGCCCTTCTCGTCGCCGGTGAGCCAAATCAAGACGGGGATGCCGTAGGCGATCAGCGCCCACAAGGCGACCACAATCTTGGCCGCTTTGGTTTCGGCTTTGACCGAGGGTTGGGTGGGATTGAAAAAGCTGATCTGAACCGCTTGTTCACGGGGTTCGGTCATGGGTCAAACCTCCTGCAATCGAAAAGATGGGGCCGCAGGTGCGACCCCCAGGGAGGAGAGAGGAGGAGGCCTCATAGCAGGATCTGGAGCTGCGCGCTCACGGTGTTCACCGCCGAACCGCCCGAGGGCTTTTTGCTGGCGTACTCCACCTTGACGTTGGCGCCGTGGCCGTCGATCAGGTAGTTCACCCCGGCGCGCACGGTCGAAAAATCGGTGCCGGTGTCGAAATCGAACGACTCGATCTTCACCACCGGCTGGAGGTCGCCGACCTTGTAACCGGCCTGGACGAAGTACCCCTTGCCGGAGTTGGTGCCGTTGTTTTTGTAGGTGTAGTAGGCCGCTTGGCCGCTCAGCACGTTCTCGCCCAGCGGCATGTCGAGCACTGCGTCGAAGGTGGTGGCGGTGTAGGTCTTGCCAAAGGTCGCCGCATCCTTCTGGGTGTCGATGCCGACGCCGAACGAGAGCACCTCCTTCTTACCCAGGTAGTTGTTGGAGTAGAAGAAGCCGGTCTCGGCATCGCGTAGGTTGATCTGCACCCGGCCGGTGATCCGCTTGCTGTTGCTGGAGGTGGTCAGGGCGGAGCCGGTGGAATCGACCTGGCCGCCGTCGAAGACCCCAACCCGAAAGTCGACCATGTTGTCGGCCAGCAGCCCGCGCAGCTCGACGCCGGTGTCGCGCCAGACGTTGGTGTTGGGCATCTTGACCAGGTCGAGGTTGTAGTCGACGCCAAGCAGGGAGGCAGCCGATTGGCGGTTGTGGTGCGAGAAGGGGAGCAAGATGTACCCGGCGGCCAGATTGAGCCCGCCAGGAAGCTTGAGGTCGACGTAGGCGTCCTGGGTGAAGATCCCCTTGCCGCCCGAACCGGTGGCGGCCCCGTTGGCCCCCTTGCCCTGGTTGTAGTCGTCGGTCTCCATGAAGAACGAGACGGTCTCGTTGATGTTGCCCGACAGGATGATGCGGGAGCGGCGGATGAAGAAGTCGCCGGGTCCGTTGCTGGGGTCTTCGTACTTGACCTGCATCAGGTAGCGCACATCGATGGAGGTGTTGTCGTCGACCTGAATCTTGGCCGCGAAGGCGGGGGTGGCGAGCAGCGCGGCGCCCATCACACCGGCGGCGAGCAATGCGGACTGACGTAGCTTCATGGGTTTCCTCCTGGGAATGGGGGCTGGGCCGCTCCTGTTCACCGCCAAGCGGTGGGTTTTTGGAGCTGTGCCCGTTAATCTGCGCCCCGGAGGGGGCGCCGTTTCGATTGCGCCAGGGCTGCCACCCTGTCGCTTTCAAACAAGCCGTGCAGACGGCGCCCCTTCCACTTCAAGAGCTGTGCCACGCAAGAAAACCACGCAACATCAGTGCTTTAAACAATTTCCCTTTTTTGGTGGTGTTACGATGGGTAACGAAACAACGTTACGATGGGTAACGGGTAACGTTTCGAGGCTAAGGGAGAGGTCTTGTTGTTGAACCGAAAGGCATCGGCCCGAGGGAGGGCCTCCCACATTCTTTTTATCGTGAGGGTTTGAGGGGATGTGGAAGGGAAGGGATTTGTGGGATGAAAACAATTTGTGGGAGCGCCGCCTCGGCGCGATTCATTGTTCAAGATAGCGCTCCAACTGGAATAGCCAGGTGGATTGAACCGTTCGACCCCCACCTGTCCTCCCCCTGCCAAGGGGGGGACGCAAGCGGGTAAAGGGGTGCCCAAAAGCCCCCTCTCCCTGGCAGGGAGCCCCTAGGAGGCTGTCGGACTTGAGACCGTCCTACTGCGCCGGCGGGTAATCGGTCCAAATTTCCCCGGTTTTTCGTCACATAGTCACCACTATGATCCTCATTCCCCACTCGGCTCGCTACGGACGCTCAAGTCCGACAGCCTCCTAGGGGAACCGACCGTTCGGCGAGGTCAAGGTTATGGAAGAAATGGCAAACCCATCTCCGAACGACGAGTTGCATCGTTGCTTGCGCCCCCATTCCCGAAACTACATTCAGGCGTATGCCATTGGCGTTTTTCTCGATGCCGAGATTGCTTTGTTTTTCAAAATGGCAGGTTCAGCGAACGCCATCGCAGCCGGTTTGATCGTGTTGCTCGCGGCGGCAACCAGTGTTTTGGTGATTCGTTTGCGTCAGAAAACCATGGAGTTAAACGCGGCGTTGCGGTTGAAGGTATTCGTTTCGCTTGATGTTCAAGGCAGGTTTCAGGCGTTGCGTGCACTGAATGGGGTGGTGCTTATATCGGGAGGGGGTGGTGGGTATTGGGGTTTTAGTTGCCTGCGACCAAGTCCTGACGCATGGAGTCATAACACCCGATGTCTATCGAGGGTGCGCGATTGCAGGTCTCAGTACCGCAGCAGGGGTTGGGATTCGCTGGCTCCGGCGTGACCTTTATTCGTCCGGTTCGTATCAACTTTTGGAAGGACGCGTTCCGCCGCGTCCCTGGTCATGATCGGGCATGGCTCTCCAGAAAACCTCAGCCCGAGGGCGGGCCTCCTGCCCCGAGGGTGTGGCCTTCCACGTGAGGGCAACCGGTGGATGTGGTGGTAGGAGCGCCGCCCTCGGCGCGATTGAAGAGGCAAAGCCTCGCCTCCCAGCCCCACCCCATTTTCCCCCACGCCTTTCCCCCGCCCCCCGCAAACCTGTAATCTGCCCCCACGGGGCCTGCCACTTTGGTCCGACTCGAATGCAAACGAGGTCGCGATGGGCGTGCAAAACGATGTGTTGATTGCCGGGGGGGGGCTCTCGGGGCTGACGATGGCGACCGCCTTGGCGGGCCAAGGGTTGAACGTCACGGTGGTCGATCCGGCTGCGGCGGGGGGGCGTCCTTCGGGGGGGGAGACCCGGATCTCGGCGCTGGCCCGTGGCAGCGTCGAATGGCTGGAGCACTGGGGGGTGTGGGACTTGGTGCGCGGCGCCGAGCCGATCAAGGCGGTGCAGGTGCGCGAGGCGGGGCAATCGGGGGGGGCGCTGCTGCACCATAGCCAGATGGGGGAGGGGGCGGCCGGATACGTCGTCCCCAACGACGCCCTGCTCGCCGCCCTGGATCGCCGGGTCGCTGAGGCGGGGATCGCCGTGATTCAAGGGGCGGGGGTCGCCTCGGTGCTACCCTGGAACGACCACGTTTCGGTCCGCCTGAGCGACGGCGCCACCCACCGCGCCGCCCTGGTGATCGGGGCCGACGGCCAGAACTCGGTCGTGCGCCGCATGCTGCGTCTGAAATCCCACAGCTACCACCACAACCAATATGCCCTGATCGCCAACGTCACCCCCGAAAAACCGCATCAAGGTGTCGCCTTCGAGCGTTTCATCGACGCAGGTCCCCTGGCGCTGCTGCCGCTTCCCGAAAACCGCATGGCCATGGTCTGGACCGCCAAACGCAAGGAGGCGATGCAGTTGCTCGATCTGAGCGACGAGCAGTTCTGCCGCGCCCTGCGAATTCGCTTCGGCGACGACCTGGGCGACTTTTCCGCCCCCACCCCCCGCCGCCTATTCCCATTGGTGCTGGAGCGGGCCGAACACATGGTCTCCAAGCGGGCAGCCCTGATCGGCAATGCCGCCCACTCGCTGCATCCGTTGGCGGGGCAGGGGTTCAACCTGGGTCTGCGCGACGTGGCGGAGTTGGCCGAGCGGGTGCTCGATCGGCACCGCGCCGGGGGGGACCTGGGGGACGCCGCCGTGCTCGACGGCTATGAACAGGCGCGGCGCCGCGACATCGACGCCACCATCGCCTTCACCGAGGCGCTCAACCTGCTCTACACCTGCCCCGCCCCCCCGGTGGCCTGGGGACGGCGGCAGGGATTGAACCTCTTCGACCGTTTCGATGAGCTTAAAAAAGGGCTGATGCGCCGCACCATGGGGCTGCATCTGGCTCCGCCGCCTTTGCCCACCCGCCAGGGGGAGACCCATGAATAAACCGCTGCCCCGCCGCGAATGTGATGTGTTGATCCTGGGGGGCGGCATGACCGGCGCGACCCTGGCGCTCGCCCTGGCCGAGACCGATCTGACGGTGGCGCTGGTCGACCGGGCCGATCCCTTGCACGACGCCCGGCAGGGGGCGGAGCATCGGGTCAGCGCCGTGGTGGCCGGATCGGTCCGGGTGCTGCAAACCATCGGCGCTTGGGAGGGGCTGGAGCGGCGCGGGGTGAATCCCATCGAGGCGATCCAGGTGCTCGACGACGACTCGCCGGCGACGATTCGCTTCGAGGCATCCGACGCCGACCTGCCCCACCTGGGGGTGCTCGCCCACAATCAAGCGATTGTCGATGCCCTGCACGAGGCGCTGCTCGGCGCCAGCCGAGTGCGGGTCTACCGCAACGCCGCCCCCCGCGACTTGGTGGACGAAGGGGCGCGGGCGGCGGTGACCATCGACGACAACGGCGCGACGGTGCGGTTGGTTGCCAAGGTGGCGATTGCCGCCGATGGACGCGACAGCGGCATCCGCGAGCAACTCGGCATCGCCACCCTGGGGCACGACTACCACCAGAGCGGGGTGGTCGCCACCATCAAACCCGAATACCCCCACCGCAACATGGCCTGGCAGCGTTTTCTGCCCACCGGCCCACTCGCCTTTTTGCCCCTGACCGAAAACCGCTGCTCCATCGTCTGGACCCTGCCGACCGAGCAGGCCCGAGAGGTCTGCGCCCTGGACGACGAGGCCTTCCGCGCCACCTTGGGGCGCGCCTTCGGCCCCGATTTGGGCCGCATCGTCGAGGCCGGACCCCGCTTTGCCTTCCCCTTCAAATTGGCCCACGCCCACCGTTATGGGCGCGGTCGCATCTGGCTGGCGGGGGACGCCGCCCACGCCGTCCACCCCCTGGCGGGGCTCGGTTACAACCTGGCGGTGCGCGACGTGGCCTGGCTGGCCCAGGTGTTGGTCGAGGCGAGCTACGCCCGACAAGACATCGGCGGTGCGCGGGCGCTCAAACGCTACGAATCGGGCCGCATGCCCGACTCGGTGCTGACCTCGGCCTACGTCGACAGCTTCAACTTCCTCTTCTCGACCGAAGACCCGGTGCGCCAGACGCTGCGCCGCAGCGCGATTGCCGCCGTCAACATGGTGGGTCCGCTGCGCCGGTTGATGATGCGCGAGGGGATGGGGATGGGGGTGTTCGGGCTGGCGGGACCGAGGCTTTTGCGGGGGGAGGGGCTGCGCTAAGCGGCCCCATCCAGGGAGAGGCGAAGGGGATCTACCTTTCGATTCCGCCGCGCAGATTGGCGGGGACGGCGCGATCCATCTGCTTGGGGTAGGGAAGATTCAGCCCCCCCATGCTGGCGATGAAGCCCTCCCGGTCGACCCCGCCGCCGATCCGCTCATTGATCGCCTTTTCTTGGCCGATGCAGCTCACCCGCCTGCCTGCGTAGTCATGGCCGGGGTAGATCAGCACCTCGTCGGGAAGCTCAAAGAGCTTTTTGGTGATCGAGTCGAACAGCGTCCCCGCATCGCCACTTTGAAAATCGGTGCGGCCACATTTGCCGATGAGCAATGCGTCGCCGGTGAACAGGCAGTTGCGCCAGTGGTAGGTCATGCAGCCCGAGGTATGGCCGGGGGTGGCGATGGCACGGATGACCTCGAAGCCGAAGGGGATGGCGTCGCCGTCCTCTACCGTCATATCGCTGCCGCTGGCTCCCTCAAAGGCCCCCACCCCGTAGTCGGCCCCAGTCTTGCGCCGCAGTGCGTCGGCCCCGGTGACGTGGTCGGCATGAATGTGGGTGTCGAGAATCAAGATCAGATCAAGGCTCTCCTCCTCCAGCACCGCCAAATCCCGCTTAACCTGCTCTAAAACCGGGTCGATGATGACCGCCTCGCGGGTGATCGGGTCGCCCAGGATGTAGCTATAGGTCGAGGTGGCGTCGTCAAAGAGTTGGCGAAAAACGATCATGTCGGCTCCGGAAATTGAGGGTGTCTCGGTGCGAGTGGCGACCTTAGTCCCGGCGCCAGCGGGCGGCCAGCAATGGGCCGGTCAGGTTGTGCCAGATTGAGAAGATCGCCCCTGGCAGGGCGGCTAACCCCCCGAAATGGGCGGCGGCCAACGCCACGGCGAGCCCCGAGTTTTGCATTCCCACCTCGATGGCCACAGTACGACGCTGTTTGAGGTCGAGCCCTGTCCGCTTCGCTCCAAGGTAACCCAACGCCAGACCTGCTCCGTTGAGCAGCGCCACCGCCAGCAGAACCGGGGCGATGGCGGCGTTCAGCTGATGCAGGTTCAAGGCGACAACCACCCCGACGATCCAGGCGATCACCCCCATCGACAGGAGCGGCAGCGCCCCTTGAATCACAGTGGGGGAGGGGCTCCACAGGGCACGCAGCCCAATACCAAGCGCCACCGGCAACAGCACGATTTGCCCCACCGAAATCAGCAGTCCCGCCGGATCGACCGGCAACCAGCTTGAGGCAAGCCACCAAATCCAAAAGGGGGTAAGCAGGGGGGAGGCAAGGGTTGAGGCGGTGGTCATGGCGATGGACAGCGGCACATCCCCCTTGGCCAAAAAGGCGATGACGTTTGAGGCGGTACCGCCGGGGACGGCCCCCACTAAGATCAAGCCCAGAGCCAGCTCAGGGGGCAGTTGCAGCGCCCAGGCGATCCCCCAGGCCGACAGCGGCATCACCCCGTATTGCAGGGCCAGTCCGATCAGCAGTGGTTTGCCCGCGCCGCGTAGCCCGCGCAGGTCGTTCGTGGTGACGGTCAGTCCCATGCCGAGCATGACGGCCGCGAGCATGGGGGCGATCCACCCCTTGCCGGAGCTGGCGATCTCGGGGAGTAAGGCCCCCCAGACGGCCCCGAGGAGCACCCAGAGGGGGAAGAGGGTTTGCAGCCGCTGGGTCACGCTGTTAATCCCACCGCGTCGCGGATGGCAGAGGCCACCCGCACCACCGCCTCGTGCCCCTCGGCCATCGCCTCCTCGGCCCTGTCGAATTCCATCAGTCCGATGTGGGCCAGCCTGGGGGTGACGATGACGTCGGGGGGATCGCCCGCCATGCGGGAGTTGGTGATCCGCTCCTGCATGATGTTTAAAGATCCGGCCATGACGTCGAACAGTCCGGGGGCGGGGATGCCGCAGTCCTTGGCTTTGGCCTTGCTCTTGGCCTTGGATGACGATTCCTCTTCGCTGCCGCGCAAAAAGGGGAAGCGGTCGGCGACCTTGTCCCAGAAGTCGCGGGCCTCTTCCACCTTTTTGGGCAGTTGATGGGGAGCGAAGGCGCGTCCGACGATGTCGCCATTGAGGTTCACCGCAATGACCACCTCGGCCCCCATCGCCTTACACAGGCTGACCGGGACCGGATTAACCACCCCGCCGTCGATCAACCAGCGGTTGTCGACGCAGTGGGGGCGGAAGATCCCCGGCAGGGCGATGCTGGCCCGCACCGCGTCGATCACCGGCCCTTGACGCAGCCAGACCTCGCGACCGGTGAGCATATCGGTCGCCACGGCCCCAAACGGAAGGGGGAAGGATTCGATGTTGGGCTCGCCGATCCTGCTTTTAAAAAAATCGACCAGACGATCCCCCGCGAACATCCCCCCACCGCTGATTCCCGGATCCATGAAACGCAAGACTTCACGCCAAGTCAGGGATTGCACCCAGGCCTCAAGGCGTTCGAGGTACCCCCCGGCGTAGGCCCCCCCCACCAGCGCCCCGATGGAACAACCGGCCACGATATGGGGGTGGATCCCCATTTCATGCAAGGCGCGAATGGCGCCGATGTGGGCCCAGCCACGGGCCGAGCCGCTACCTAGGGCCAGGCCAATGCGGGGGGTAGCAGAAATCGGTGTCATGGGGTTCTCGGGGGGGGGCAAAAACGTACCAAGGAAGAACGTTGTACGCCGGAGGTGGAGGCGCGATTCAGGTTGTATCAGGGCCCTACATTCATGAATTCACGACCAGGGAACAACCATCGTTGATGCGATGATTTATTTCTTTTTTGGGGGGCGATCTAGGGTGGCTTGTATGCCAAGACATGATCATAAACCACTGAGAACAAAGGGCATCACAGGTCTGTGTTGGCAGGAGACACCCCATCAGCCTTTTTAATAGGGGTTTTGGAAGCAATTTTTCTATCGGAGTGTGATTTCGAACCCATTCTTCAGACAAAAATGATCGGTATTCTCACCCAACCACCCGATTCGCGGTTTTGTTGTTGAAACGTCGAGACCACCCCTGTCGGGATGCAGGATGAAAAGAGGCACTCACGATGCGTGGTGATTCAGGTTTTACCCTGTTCGATCTGTTGGTGGCGGTGGCCATCCTAGGGTTGCTCACGGCCATTTCGGTCCCGGCGGTGACCAACATATTAGAGATCAGTCGTCTGAAGGCGGCGGCCCGCTTCATCAAGGGCGACATGATGAATCAGCGTATGGTGTGCGTGAAGGAGCGGCACGACATCGTCTTCTACTTCAATAACCAAGCCTTCAGCGTCGGTGGGGTTGGTTATCAGAGCAACACCATCAACTACGTGGTTTGGAGCGACGAAAACCGCGATGGCGTCAAGGATGCGGGGGAGTTGAGCCAGCGTTCGCTGGGTTACAACCTGATCGGCGGCCAGGTGATCAATCGCTTCCCCGGCATCACCATCAGCGCCGATGTGGATTCCATTACCTTCGATTCCCGGGGCTCCGCCGAAGAGGGGATCATCACCCTGACCGACCCCTCAGGCAGACAGCGTCAGGTTGAAGTCTCGATTGCCGGAATGGTGAAGGTGGACTGAGATGATGCCAAACCCCGACAAAGCTGGTGGGCAGAGAGGGTTCTCTCTCTTGGAATTGTTGGTGGCGATGAGCGTGATGACCATCGCCCTTTTAGGACTGGCTGGGGTGATGTCCGCCGTGGCTCGCGCCACCGCTTTGAGCAAGCAGATCACCACCGCCGCCACGCTGGCCAACAGCACCATTGAGGATGTCATCGGGGTCTCCAACAACTATGGGGATGTGGTGACGACCTTCGCCGCCACAACCTGCACCACCGGCAATTTCGCCAACGCCAAATACTACAAATGGGGTATTTCTGGCAGTTTGTCGCCTGGGATCTCCAGCGATTGGGATTTTCGGGTTTGCCTCTACATCGAGCCCGACCAACCGATTGCCGGAATGAAGCGGGTGACGGTCGACGTCGATTGGCTGTGGAACGGCAAAACCAAGGCCGACGGCACCCCCTACACCGTTGTGCAAACCCGGGATGTACGATGAACAGCCACCACAACATGCCTGCGGCGACCGGGGAGCGGGGCTACTCACTCATCGAAATCCTCATGACCCTCGCTCTTGCGGGGATCTTCTTTTCGGCGATCACCGGCATCTTCGTTTCGCTCAACAAGGGGTATCAGACGCGGGAGGATGTCATCGAGATGCTGCAATACGCCCGGGTTGGGATCGAAAGGGTGACCCGGGAGCTCCGTTACGCCCGCTCGTTCAACGTGGCAAATGCCACCAACGTGCAGTTCGTGGCCACCGACATCGACGGCATCAAAGAGGTGGGGGGGAGCGAGGTTTGGGATGTGGTGGAATATGGATCCTACAGCGACGACGGGGTGGCGACCCTGGGGCGCAAAACCGCCCTGAACGTCGCTCCGGCCCAATCGGCCAGCCCGACCATGAGCAGCTACGCCGCAGCCGCACGCAATCTGTACAGCCTGAGTTTCGAATACTTCGATAACCCGGTCACCCTCAATCCCACCACGGTTACGGCCGATGTACGGGCGGTTCGGGTGACCCTGACGATCCGTACCGCCAGCAAAGATGCCGACTACAGCTACAACGGCGGTTATCGCATCTACACCCTGTCGGCCATCGTCATGCCGCGCAACATCGAGCCCCTTTGAGGCCCCCTGACCGAATCCCAACGAGGTGACGTCATGAACCAATCTATTCAAATCAAGGCAGGCCAAAAGGGATTTGTCCTGGCGCTGGCCATGGTGTTGATGGCGGCGATCTCCATCGTGGGGGTGTATGCCCTGCAAGAGGCCAATACCGACATCGAGATCGCCGTGAATTACCGCGACATCAAGATTGCCGAGGCGGCCGCCGAATCGGGGATGCTCCGTTCTTTGGTCGAAATCCAGAATTACCTGAACGACCTGGGGATTTTTAGCAGCGTCGACACCTGGAACAACGGCTACTTGGCCCAGCAGGCCATCGCCACCCTGGCCCCGAACATCAACAACCTGATCGGCGATAAATCGGTGGGGGTGAACGGTGCCAGCTACACCCTAGATGCCACCGCCATCACCTCCGAAGAGATGACCAACGGGCGCAACTCGGCCCAGCAGCTCTGGAACAATGCCCCCCCCAATGAAGGCCGCAGCTACATGTGCCACTTCCCTGGGGGCAACCCCGCTCATGCCGGCACCATCGAGGTTTCGAACAGCAATTGGAGTTACGAACATCAGAGCGGTGGTGCGGTTGGAGCCCACATTGCCCAAGGGGACACCCTGGGTTCCTGCCAACCGCCCGTACCGCTGGGAACGATGACTTCGACCGGTTTGTACAAGGGGGCCGAAGTCTCGATGTCGTACCAGTTGATGTACTTCCCCTCGACCGGGACGGTGTCGTTTGTGGCGGGGTCGGTGACGCAGAATTAGTTCAATCAACAGCGGGATCCCAGCAAAAAGCCCACGATTTCGTGGGCTTTTTTCATGATGGAGCAACGGCCATTCGATGCTTTTTAGAGACGGAGGTCGAAAACCAAAGTAGGCGCGTGCGCCCGCCGCTCTCGTGAGATCGCAAAGTTTTTTGAGATGCCCTTATGACGGTGGGTCGTTACTTCTCGTGTGGCGCAGACATTCATCGAGAGGTCGGGGGTTTGGACGCCTATGGGGCTTCTTCGACGGATTCAACACAGGCACAGGGTTGTCAGCGGGCAGAACCGGATCTGGGGCATCAACCGCTTGCCATAAAGGCCTGTGACGCCATGCACTCTATGCGGAAGAGAGGGGGGCGGCGGGTTTGAGAAACGCAGGCGGATCACGTGCAGCAAATAGCTGGGGCATCCTTGAACGCCCGGCCTACGTATTGCCAAGGGAGCACCGGTTTCCAGCACGCCAAGGGATGTGGTGCTTGTCTGTAGAACCGGTCCCTTTTCCAGAACAATGGGGGTGGTGCACAAAAAAAGGGCGCCCTTTCGGGCGCCCCAAGTGTCTTCCCTGGAGGAGGAAGTTATCAAAAGCAGTCATCGGGCAATGAAAATGGTTCCCAACCTCTGCTCAAAAAACTCAATACTCAAACTCAAACTGCCGGGTGGAAGGCCCCTCCCTGGGCCCTGATTCCACTTAGTCGAGCACGTAACCACGCTCGTTGTGCTGGGTGATGTCCAGACCCTGCTCCTCTTCCTCTTCGGTAACCCGCAGACCCATCAGCAGATCGACCACTTTGAGGATGATGAAGGTGACCACCGCGCAGTAGACGATGGTGGCGATCACGCCCAGGAACTGGGTGCCGACCTGGGAACCGATGCTCACACCCTCGGCCAGCCCCAATCCGCCGAAGTCGGCGGAGACGAACACACCGGTCAGGATGGCGCCGACGATGCCGCCGATGCCGTGGACCCCGAAGGCATCCAGCGAATCGTCGTAACCCAGCGCACGCTTGAGAACGGCAACCGCGTAGAAGCAGGCAGCACCAGCCACCAAACCGATCACCAGTGCGCCGATGGGGCCGACGAAACCGGAGGCGGGGGTGATGGCGACCAAACCAGCGACGGCGCCCGAGGCGATGCCGAGCATGCTGGGCTTGCCGTACTTCAGCCATTCGGCGCCCATCCAGGACAGAGCCGCCATCGCGGTGGCGATCTGGGTGACGGCCAGAGCCATGCCCGCACGGCCATCGGCAGCCAATTCGCTACCGGCGTTGAAACCAAACCAGCCGACCCACAGCATCGAGGCACCGATCATGGTCAGGGTCAGGTTGTGGGGGGGCATCGCATGTTTGGGATAACCCTTGCGGGCGCCCAAGACGATGGCCGCGACCAAACCGGCAACACCGGCATTGATGTGGACCACGGTACCGCCGGCGAAATCGAGCACACCCTTATCGGCCAACCAGCCGCCGCCCCACACCCAGTGGGTAATCGGGGCATACACAGCGGTCACCCACAGCGCCATGAAGACCAACATAGAAGAAAACTTCATCCGCTCGGCGAAGGCGCCAACGATCAAAGCGGGGGTGATGATCGCGAAGGTCATCTGGAAGGTCATGAAGACCGTCTCGGGGATGGTTCCGCTGATGGCGTCGAAGTCGACCCCAGACAGGAAGACCTTCTCGAAACCGCCAACAAAGGCGTTGAGTCCGCCGCCATCGGTGAAGGCCAGGCTGTAGGCGTAAACCATCCACAAAATCGTCATCAGCGAGGTGATGGCGAAGGTTTGCATCAGGACCGACAACACGTTCTTGGCGCGGACCATCCCACCGTAAAACAGGGCCAAACCGGGGATGGTCATGAAGAGGACCAGCGCGGTGGCGGTGATCATCCAGGCGGTGTCGCCTGCGCTAATCGTCGGGGTGTCGTCGGCCAGGGCCAACGTCGGCAGGGCTGCCAGGGCCAGCGTTGCGGCCCCTTTCGTAAACTTGGAATACATGGACATGGCGATTCTCCCGTGGGGGATCAAAGGGCCTCGGCGTCGGACTCGCCGGTACGCACGCGGATGACCTGTTCGAGGTCGAGGACGAAGATTTTGCCGTCGCCGATCTTCCCGGTACGGGCGCCGCTCTGGATCGCCTCCATCGCAGGGGCGAGGTTCTCGTCGACCACTGCCACTTCAAGCTTCACCTTGGGCAGAAAATCGACCACGTATTCGGCACCACGATAGAGCTCGGTATGGCCACGTTGACGTCCGAAACCCTTCACCTCGGTCACGGTGATCCCCTCCACACCAATTTGCGAGAGGGCCTCGCGGACGGCATCGAGCCGAAACGGCTTGATGACTGCAACGATCATTTTCATGGGGTGCTCCTCTATTTAGCTTGGGGTAGGCGGGCCGCCGCAGCGGCCCGCCGAGATCTGAAACCTGTGGATCAGAAGCCCATGCTCACACCGGCAATGACCTGCTTGTCGGCAGTGGCGCCGTAAATCGTCTTGGTGTTGCCGACCAAGGGGTAGGTCATGGTCAGGCTGGGGGTGAAGGTGGTGTCGCCCGCCGCCACATCTTTGCTGGCGCTCAAGGTCGCCAGTTTGAAGCCGCTGCCGCCGGTTCCCTTGTCGCTGTTGAGGTTGGCGTACGACAGGGTCAGCCCCAGGTCGTAGCTGCCCACGGTTTGCGAAACGCCCAAATCGACCCAGAGGTCGCCGTTCTTGTAGAACTTACTGCCCGACTCGCCCACGGTGGAGTAGACGGTCAGCGAGGGGGCCAGGGGGGCTTCATCCAATGAGGCACCCGCATAGATCTCCAAGAAGTTGGAACCGCTGTCGTACAGGTAGGTGTAGTAGATGAAACCGACCGAGTAACCGATCCCGCCCACCGAACCGGAGTAATCGCCGACATAGTCGAACTCGTCGACGGTGGCGGTACCGCTGTTGCTCGAAGCACCGGTATAGGCGTTGGAGAACCAAGCGGTCAGCGAGGCATCGCCCATGGCGAGAACCACATCGCCCTGAACGGCGGTGGCGCCGGAGGTCTGGGGAACGCCGCGCCACACGTACTGGCTGTAGCTACCGATGTCGCCGGAAACCGAAAGACCGTCTTCGGCTTGAGCAGCGGGGGCGACGGCGGCCAGGGCCAAAAGGGCGGCGGAGGTGGTGATGATGCGCTTGTTCATGGCGGCTCCCATTTCGTGTTGGGTTGGTGGAGGATGAAAACCTTTGGGCTTTGCCCGACGCTCTCCCTTACAGCACGGGGTGTGCCAAGAACAAAATCACTAATTTTATCAAATAGATATAAAGTTTATTGCGCTGTGGCTCCCAATGGGGTGGCCATCGGTAGTGCTGAAATGATGTGCAGTCTTGACTGGGGGGTGCCTAGGGGAGGGCATTTGTTTCGGAGTGGGAAAGACGAGGTTTCGAGTCACGCAAGAAAGAACAAAACACGGAAAGAGGGGGATCCTGAATCGAGGGGTGGGGGGCATACGTCGGCGCACCTGTGGTGTGCATGTGTGTTATTCGTGGCAGCAGGCGTTCAGGGGGGGATTCCCTAAAAAAAAACGGGGCCCGAAAGCCCCGTAGGAAGGATTTTGAAGCGATGGTCGCAGACATTACGCCCGGCTCATGTCCTCTTCGGGATTGCTGCTGATCCTGTGGATCGCCAGATCGGCCCCCTGGTATTCATCCTCTTCGCTCAAACGCAGTCCCATCATCGCCTTAACCGCGCCGAAGACCGCGAAGCCCCCCGCCACCGCAATGGCGACCCCGATAAGAGTACCGGTGAGCTGGCTGGCGAAGGTGACGCCGCCAATCCCCCCCAGCGCCTCCAAGCCGAAGATTCCTGCTGCAATGCCGCCCCAGGCGCCACACACCCCGTGCAGGGGGATCACCCCGAGCACGTCATCGATCTTGAGTTTGTTCTGCAAAAAGGTGAAACCGAAAACGAAGATTGCTCCGGCGACCGCGCCGGTGGCCAGCGCCCCGATGGGGTGCATCAAATCGGAGCCGGCGCAGACCGCCACCAGTCCGGCCAGGGCGCCGTTGTGCACAAAGCCGGGGTCGTTGCGCCCGGCGATCAAGGCGCAGACCAGCCCCCCCACCATCGCCAGCAGCGAGTTGACCGCCACCAATCCCGAGGCCCCCTCGACTTTGGCGGCGCTCATGACGTTGAAGCCGAACCACCCCACCACCAGGATCCACGAACCGAGCGCCAGGAAGGGAATTGAGGAGGGGAGGATCCCTCGGACCGAGCCGTCCTTGCCGTAACGCCCTTTACGGGCCCCCAAAAGGATCACCGCCCCCACCGCCAAAAAGCCCCCCATGCCGTGAACCACCACCGAACCTGCAAAGTCGTGGAAGGCGGCCCCGAAGGTGTTGGTCATCCAATCTTGAAAGCCGAAGTTGCTGCTCCACACCATCCCCTCGAAAAAGGGGTAGACCAAGCCGACCAGTAAAATGGTGGCGATGGCATTGGGAAGAAAGCGGACCCGCTCGGTGATGCCCCCTGAAATGATGGCGGGGATGGCGGCGGCAAAGGTGAGCAAAAAGAAGAAGTGGACCAGTTCGTAGCCGTTGCTGGCGCCGCCGAGGCTCAAAAGCTCAGAGGCCGGCTTGAAAAAATGGATGCCGTAGGCGACGGAAAACCCGATGAAGAAGTAGGCCAGGGTCGAAAAGCCAAAGTCGGTGATGACCCGAACCAGGGCGTTGACCTGATTTTTGCGGCGTACCGTCCCCGCCTCTAAGAAGGCGAATCCAGCGTGCATCGCCAGCACCATGGCGGCGCCCATCAGCAGAAAGAAAACGTCGAAACCGGCGTTGGACATGGAACCCCCTCACGGATAAGAAAATTGTCGCAAAACCTACGCAATCGGCGTGCCTATGTCGTAAGTTGTTGAAAATACAGTGTCGTTTGGTTGTGTCGTATTGTTGTAAGCCAAACAAATGCCGCAAATA
Source organism: Proteobacteria bacterium CG1_02_64_396 (assembly GCA_001872725.1). NCBI lineage: Bacteria > Pseudomonadati > Pseudomonadota > Proteobacteria bacterium CG1_02_64_396. The sequence goes on from MNWR01000057.1 coordinate 66,631, forward strand.
TGTGCATTAAGACCAGCCAATGAAACCCGATTGAGCAAATCGTCGGGGTCGGCTTCCCCAAAGGAAGCGCCGATTGAATAGCGCTTCCGAGCGACCCAGGGATGGGTCGCCAAAATCGGGAACGTCAGTAGAAGGCGACCTAAGTCGCCGAAGCTCTGCTGATTTTGCAAGCGAAGCAAAAACCACGTTTTTTGCGTAGCGTGCCGATTCAAGGCAGGAGGCCTTGAATCGGCGTTTCCCAAAAGGATGTGGCTTGTTTGACCGGTTCGACGCGTCAGACTTGGCATTGGCATACCGCTCCACACTTTCATGAGGATCCCATGGCGCTTCAACGTTCGCGCATCGTGACTTTGTTGGTTGTTGTCGCCGTTGTGGCCGGTTTGGGGTACCGGATTTGGCTCGGCCCCCAGATCGAGGTCGCGACTACGCCGGTGGCGCGGGGCGATTTGAAGGTCACCGTCACCCCCACCGAGACCGGAACCGTCGATACCGACGACACCGCTTTGGTGCGGGCCGAGGTCGCCGCCTCGATCATCCGGGTTGAGGTGGAGGAGGGGCAAACGGTGGCGCAGGGGGTGGTGTTGCTTCGCCTGGACGACGGCGCGGCCAAGCAGCGGGTTAAGCAGGTCCAGGCGGGGTTGCAGGCGGCGCAGTCGCGGCTGCGTTCGGGCATGGTGCAACTGCGGGTCGAGCAGGCGCGCAGCGTCAACGATTTGCGTCAGGCCCAGGCCCAGTACAACGAGGTCGAAAGCCGCTACGCCAAACAAAAGCAGCTCTTCGATAGGGGGCAAAACTCCGAAAGTAATCTCAATGCGGTTGCCGCTGAGTTGGAGGTCGCCAAGGCGCGACTCGCCGGGGCCCAATCGGGTAAAGATCAGGTGCTGCTGGCCGAAGAAAACCTCAAGGCGGTCAAGGCCGATGTGGAGCAAGCTCGGGCGGCGCTCAGGCTGGCCGAAGACGACCTCGACCACACCGTCATCCGCGCCCCCATCGCCGGGACGATCACCTCCCTTCCGGTCAAGAAGGGGGAGTTGGTCACCTTGGGGCAGACGGTTGCCCAGATCACGCTGCTCGATCACCTCTACATTCGGGCCACCATCGACGAGATCGACCTGAGCCGCCTCAAGCTGGGTCAAGCGGTGGAGATCAGGTTCGATACCCTGCCGGAGCAGAGCTTTGCTGCCCGCTTGAGCTACATCGCCCCCGCCGTTTCAGGCGAGAAGCTGCAAAGCCGCTCGGTCGAGGTGAAGCTGACCCTCGACCACCCTCCCGCCACCCTGCGTCCCGGCATGTCGGCCGATGTAGAAATCTTGGTCGACGAGGTCAAAGGGATTCTCAAGGTGCCGACCAACGTGGTGATGACCCAAGATGGCGAACACTTCGTCTACACCGTCGAGGGGGGGAGGATCGCCAAGCGAATCGTCGAGCCGGGGGCGGCCAACTGGGATCTCACCGAGATTCGCAAGGGATTGAGCGCGGGGGAGGAGGTGGTGACCTCCTTCGATGTCGAGGGGCTGGCACCGGGAATTCGGGCGGTGGTGAAGGGGGCGCCGTGACTGCTGCGCTGATTCGGCTTTCGGGCGTCGGCAAGATCTACCAGACCGGCAAAGTTAGGTTTGAGGCGCTCAAGGGGATCGACCTGACCATTGCCCAAGGGGAGTTTGTGGCCATCGTTGGCCCCTCGGGCAGTGGCAAATCGACGCTGCTCAACATCCTCGGCCTGCTCGACACCCCCACCTCCGGAACCTACCACCTGGCGGGGGATGAGGTTTCCGGTCTGAACGACACAGAACTGGCAGCCCTACGCAACCACCGCCTCGGCTTCGTTTTTCAATCCTTCAATCTGCTGCCCCGGTACTCCATCGCCGACAACGTGGCGCTGCCCATGATTTATGCAGGCAAGAGCGGCAAGGAGCGCCGGGCTCGCGCCGCCGAACTGCTGGCCCAGCTCGGCCTGGGCAGCAAGATCGACAACCTCCCCACCGAGCTCTCGGGGGGGCAGCAGCAACGGGTGGCGCTCGCTCGGGCGCTGGCCAACAACCCCGACGTCATCATCGCCGATGAGCCGACCGGCAACCTCGACAGCCACACCGGCAGCGAAATCATCGAGCTCTTCGGTCAGCTCCACGATCAGGGGCGCACGATGGTGGTGGTCACCCACGACCCCCGAGTGGCCGAACATGCCAAACGGGTGGTGACAATTCAAGACGGCATGCTGCTTTCGGATGTGCGCGATGCCGACGTCGCTGGCGCAGCGGTGTTGCCGTGAACCCCATGGAATACCTGCGCGTCGCCTTCGGGGCGCTGGCCTCGAACAAGATTCGCGCCTTTCTAACCATGCTCGGGGTCATCATCGGGGTCGCCTCGGTGATCATGCTGGTCGCCATCGGGGAGGGGGCCAAGCAGTACATCCGCGATCAGCTGATGGG
>MNWR01000058.1 GCA_001872725.1 Proteobacteria bacterium CG1_02_64_396
ACCGATTACCCGCCGGCGCACGACTGCATGGATGCAGGAGGTAGAGCAATGCAGGAGCAATTGCCGAGTAGGACGATCTCAAGTCCGACAGACTCCTAGCAGGCTCAAGCACTCAAGAAATGAAGCATTCCAGAAAATATCGGGGGATCTTCGCGTCTCTCGCGTGCTTCGCGTGAGACGCTTTTGGTTATCCCACCGGTCCCATGAAAAATAGTCTCTCAGGCATCAAAAGGCGTTGTAGACAATATGAACGCCGCCCCAATCCGCCTCGGCTTTAAAAATCCGCGCCTTGGGGTGATGACTCAATTCAAGCACCTGCCCGGACAACCAACGCACCCTGACTTCGGGGCCGCCCCCCGGTCCGCTCGGCGCCGCGCCATGGTTGCCGTCGGCGATCCAAAGGTTACCGCTTTCGTTGCCCCAATCCTGATCGCCATCAAGCACGGCTGCCTGGGTTGAAAAACCGGAGGTGGCGCCACAGTTCCTTGCGAACACCACCACCTTGAACGCCCCATTCGGGGAACGGTAGGTGTTCAGCAGCTCATTCGCACATCCCTCCTTCAACAGGCACCACGTCACCAATGCAACGACGAGTGCCAATGCTCCGAGCGTTGCAGCCCCAACCACCCATGTTCGCTTGATGACGGACACTTCCATGGCAATCCCTATGAAAAAACCAACATATGGCGCTGCATTCCAAGTAGGCCAGGGAACAACAATTTCAGGGCTTTGCTTTTCTTCTCGCCCTTCGCGGCTTTGCGGCGACTCAATGGATGCAGGAGATAGCGCCACGCAGGAGCGATTGCCAAGAGTCCCTTTTTTGGGCGTTACCCGTTGAACCGCCCCAGCCCCATCGCAAGACCCAGCAAAATCAGCCCCACCCCGCCCAGTCGTCCCAACAGGGTCGCGTTGCCACTGGCCTTGGCGCCCCAAAGGGCCGCCGCCCCCCCCAGCGCCAGAAGCGGCACCAACGATGCCAGGGGGTAAATCAGCAGTCCCGGCAACACGTCGACCGACAGTCCCTGCATTTTGGTCAGCATCAACCAGCGCCCCAGGTCGCCCCCAATGCAGGGGGACCAAAACCAGCCCGCCGACAGCCCGACCAAGCCGCCGAGTCCACTCCAAGCGCCGCGCAGTCGATCCATCACCCCCCAAACACCCACGCCAACCACTGCCGCCGCCAAACCGAGCCCCCAGGCCGACCCCAGGCCATACACGAAACCGGGTTGCCAAGCGGCCAACACAAAACCCAGTGCAAATCCCAACGGCAGCACCACCGCCCCCCACCAACGCCCCATCCCCGAGGGGGTCAAGGCGGCCAGCGCCCAAATCAACGCGGTGGCCAGTACCGGCAAGGCGCAGGGGGATGAATAGGAATGCCACGCTTCCAGCGCGGTATCGAGCAAGGAGGGGGCGATCAGGTCGAACATGGGGACTCCGAAAAGGCTTCGGGCAACGGGAAGGGGCGATCCTACTCCGGCTTGGCGGTGCGATCCCCCTCCTGAGACTTTTCGGCCTGCAATTGGGCCCAATAACGGGCGTGGTCGTAGGCCAGGGTTTCGCCATCGATGCGGCCGGTCAGCCAGCTCCAATCCATGGGGAAAACCTTGGGCCGCAACACCGTGCGGTAGAGGTGCCACACCACCACCACCGCCAGCCCCAGCGCCGCCTCGGCTAGATGAAACACCTGGGCATACAGCAACGTGCGGGGTGGCAACTGCGCCAGCGCCCACTCCAGACCCGGCCCCATGATCAGGCCGGTGGAGATCATGATCGTCCCCCCCAGCACGGTCTCCCAATACTCGATCTTTTGGTAGCAGGTGTAGCGTCCCATGGGTGGGGGACTGGGACGGTGGCCGAGCAGGTAGCGCAGGTAGCGCCCCATGTCCAACCAATCCTCTTTAAACAGCCAAATCCCCCGCCAGCGTTTGGGGTTCCAGCCAAAAGCAGCCACATGGACCACCGCTACCGCAATAAACACCCCCGCCGCCATGCGGTGGACCAACATCCGCCCCTCGCCCCCGCCACACAACGCCGTGACCGCGTCGGCCCAAGCGGCGCCCGAAAACCAAAGCGCGAAGCCAGTCACCTGCAAGACCAGAAAACTCAGCGCCCAGAGTAGATGCTGAATCCGCCAGAACACACTAAAGCGGGGATAACCCTCAGAGAGAGAAAGGGTGTGAGCGGGCACTTCAGTCCCCCAATTTGGGATGACAAGCTAGGCAGCGTGCGAAGGTGCGCTTTTCCTGGACGAAACGGTTCTGGGAGCGTCCCGGCTCATGCGCCATATGGCAGTCGGTGCAACGGAAGTCCCCCCCCCGGTGGCGGGGTTCTCCGTGGAACCCCATACCCTGCACCGTGGCGATCTGCTCCTCTTGGTGGCATTGCAGGCAGGCGGCCCGATTCATGACATCCGGCGCCGGTGTGGTCTGATCCTGCCCATGGCAACTGGCGCAGGTGACCCCCCCCTCAATCGGGCGATGGGCCGCCGCAAGAGAGTCGGCCATCCGTTCACGCAGCAACTGCCCCTGCTCTTTGCGATGCAAATGGCAATCGATGCAGGGGGTATCGAGGTCGATCCAAGGGCCGTCGTGGGCCTGGACAGGCTCGGGCAAGAACAGCAAAGGGAGAAGCAACCACCACCACAGATGGTTTTTGGGGCCGTTGTCTTGATGCTCCTTGCGGCAACGGTAAGTTGCCAAGACATTGAGAAGAATCAAATACAGCAGCAACACCGTACCAAAGACAGCGTAGCCCACGACGATCCAACGTACCGGATCGCCCCCACCACGAACCTCGTCCTGGCGATGGGCCGCCGCCCCCGCCGCCGAACCCGCATGGATTAAATGGGCGGTCATCGCCTCCTGTTCGGCCTTGGGGCGACCCTCGGCATGACATTGAACGCACAGCTCCCCGACCCGCTGGGGGTGAACCGTCGAGGCGATATCGCTGCGGGGGGGGGCGTGGGCGCTATGGCAGTCGAGGCATACCGGCGTTCCAGGCACCCCTGTCATATGAAGGCGACCGTGCAGACCCTCTAAATAACTGCGCCCCCGTTCGGCATGGCAGCCAATGCACAGCCCCATGGCACCATCAGCAGGGTGACGCAACCACAAGGCCCGGTCGCGACGGGGGGCCTCCTCGGCCACGCCGGGCAGGCGATGGGAGGCGTGGCAATCGATGCACAACGGGGCCACGGAGGGTCGATGCTCCTTGGCCCAAGCGCCGTGCACACTGTGCCCGACCGTCTCGGCTTGTTCATCGTGGCAGGCCGAGCAACGCCCGGACAAGCGCGCCCGTTGATCCGGCGCCTGGGTGATGATGAGGTCGTGGGCCTGACCGGAGTCCCCTTGCACCGGCTCCGGCAACGGATCGGGCAACCCCGCCCGTCCTTGCTCGCGGTGGCAGTCGATGCAGCCGATCCCCACCTGGGCATGGACCGAGTCCTCCCACGCGGCAGGACCATCCACCTCCCCCTTTTCGGGAAGCATCTCCTGATGACACAGAGCGCATTCACTGCGGTCCGATGGTGCTGGAATTGCCCAAAGTAAACCCGTCCCAGCAATAAACTGGGCGGTGCTCAGGGCCAGTAAATAGACCATTTTCAAAGGGATGGACTGCCGCAACAGCACTCAGCCTCCGCGAATATAAGAATTCGCTTGATTAGATATTGCTTATACTCTAAATTACTAAAGGTTCATTTGTCATCCCGTGCGGCGCGAAGTCTAGTTTCGAAGAATTGAACCGCCTACCAGCTTTGCTGTCCCACGTCCCCCAACCCCCTCGACAGGAGGATTAACAATGAAGCGCTTGATTGCCTCGATTGGTTTGGCCCTCGTGGCCGGCTCCGCCCTGGCAGGCGGGATCCCCGATAGCATCACCACCACCAAGGGCGAGACCCTGACCGTTCCCGAGTCCATCAAGAAGTGCATGACCTGCCATCTGGTCGGCACCACCCCCTGGAAGCCAGTGTTTGCCGGCCCCCAGCTCAACGGCGCCTTTGGTCGACCTGCAGGTACGTTTGAGGGGTTCAGCTACGGCGACGACCTGAAAAAAGGTGGCTGGAATTGGGATGAGGCCCACCTGACCCAATGGATCAGTAAAACCACCGGCGGTGCCAAAAAAGCCATTCAAACCTTCAGCGGCAATCCCCTGGCAAAAACCAAAATGAGTTTCCCCGGCCTAAACTCCGAGGCTGAGGTGCAAGAGGTGATCAACTTCCTCAAGAAACTCTGACCGCAAACCGAACACCTAAGTAGAAAACACAAAGCCCACGGCAGCGGTTGACGCTTCCGTGGGCTTTGTGTTTTGATGCGCGCTCCCTGATTTGAATCCGGCTTACCGGAAACTGACGAACAAACCCAAAAAATAAGCAGCTTACCTGTTGCGAGAGGAGGAAAGAGCATGCGTCATTCGTTGATTGCTTGGGCCGGGGCCCTGGCCATGAGCGTCGCCATTGTGGCTCCCGCGAACGCCGGCAAAACCGTGGCCACCGGTGCAGGCGATGTCGAGATCCCCAAACAAGCGAAGAAGTGCATGGCCTGCCACAACTTCGACAAAGGTGCAGGCACGAAGGTTGGTCCCGAGTTGTACGGCCTATTCAATGCCCCTTCGACCATTCAGGGCGGCGGCTGGAGCTGGACCGCTGAGAATCTGCACCTGTGGCTAAACAAGGAAAAGGGTGGCCCCAAAGAGGCGATCAAGGTTCTGACTGGCAACGCCGGCGCCACCACCAAGATGGGTTTCAACGGATTTAAGGATGATGCGGAAATCAACGAAGTCGTCGATTTCTTGAGCAAATTGCACGATTGATCCAATAAAAAAACCGGCAATGTGCCGGTTTTTTGTGGTTTCGCGAGACGGCCCGCCTTTTGGCGGGTCGTTTTGTTTATGGGGGTAGGGGTGTATGGGTAAGCCCGGCGATCACGATGCGTGGCCCCATGCCAAACGGCTGTTGGAGGCTGCCATTGAGGCCCTCAACCGCGAGGATTGGGGGGAATGTGAACGGCTGGTTTACGAAAGCCTCGACCGTCACCCCCTACCCCAAGGCTACCTGCTGTTAAGTTTGATGTGGCGTCAGCGCCAGGATCACGACCGCGCCATGGCATTGGCCCATCGCGCCGTGCTGCTTGATCCCGCTTTCGGCCCCGCCTACCTCGAAATCGCCGTCCACCTGATCGACACCGGCCAACCGCAGGAGGCGGTTGGGTTTTTAATCAAAGCCCGGGATGCCTTCTTCCAGCCCACCCCGCATTTGGTCCATTACTATTTGGGACGGGCCTTCGAAGACTCGGGCCTCCCGGAGCAAGCCCGTGACGCCTACCGCCAATCACTGGCCGACCACTCCGGATTCGTGTTGGCTCGTAGGGCACTCAAGCGGCTCAAAGGCAAACCCACTAAGGAAGCGCTGATTTAATGGCGCTTCCGAGCGGCCCAGGGATGGCCGCCAAAATAGCGCGGTCGTAGCCGAAGCCCTGCTGAAAAAGGCAGGGGCCTTGATTCAGCGTTTCCCTAAGGAAGCGCCGATTTATTCGCGCTTCCGAGCGGCCCAGGGATGGGCCGCCAAAATCAGGAACGTAAGTGACTGATTTTGCAAGCGAAGAAAAAACGACGTTTTTTGCGTAGCGTGCTGATTAAAGGCAGGATCCTTTCATCAGCGTTTCCCTAAAGAAACGCTGAATCAATCAACGCTTCCCCAATAGCTATCGGGCCTGTTGAATCGCCTCGATGGCCGACTCCACCACCACGTTCAATCCCTCCAATCGACCGATGCAATACCCGTGAATCCAACAGGCCCCCTGACGCTGTCTTGCCAAAATCAGGGGAGCCAAACGTTGCCCCTTCCCGCCGGTCGGGCTCTGTCTCACCCCCTCCATTAACGCCGCCAACGCCCGCAAGTCCTGCCGCTGCCCCTCCTCGCGGTGGAACCGTTTTTCAAGTTTAAGCTGCCGTTTTTCCCACCCGGTAAGATGAGCCCGCCACCACTCTCCGAGATAGCGCACCCGTTTGCCCTTGATCCGTACCTGATGGATCGCCGGTCCCGAGATGTCGCGCTGCCTACCCACAATTTTGGCGATCTGCCGTTGCCAGCGCTGCCACGCAACGGCAAACGCCGCCCGCACCACCTGTTCGTCGATGGGGACCACCCCTAGCGGCAGGGTTTCGCACCAGACCCGGAGACCTTGTTCCGGTCGCACGACGTGCCACTGCGCAACCCACTGGGCCATGCCGATTTCTAGTTGCTGCCTGAGTCCCTGCGATACCGGGGAGAGATCAAGCGGTGCCAGGGGCTGCCACGCAGCGATGCGGGGAATGGCCACTTGCAGATCGCGCAGTGGTGAGGATCGCTTCATACAAGTTTTAAGGCCGGAACTGCCAAGCCGGTGGCGCAATTCAGCCCTCCACGCCTCGGGACCCCAGTACAACAGGGTTTGCAGACGTCGGTATCCGATGCGCCACTCGTGCAACTGTTCGGGATCATCGAGCCAGACCTGCGGATCCTCCGACAATCCCGACCACTGGGTCAGCACCTCGACCAAACGCGCCCGCCACATTCCCACCATGCCCATGCTCATGTCGCAACCCCAATCCAGGAAGTTCGAACGTGCCTACATGGTTCGGCTTTCAAGTCCCATCGCGCAGCCGAAGCCGCCTTGCTTGAATATTCTATATATAATGATATTCTAATATATAGATTGCTTTCGATCCTTTCCCGCCCACCCGGAGCTTTTCATGACCATCAACAACGCAGTCCGTGCCTTCGCCGGTACCTTCGTCCTGATCTCCCTGGCTCTGTCGCAGTTCCATGATCCTCGCTGGCTGTGGTTCACTGCCTTTGTCGGTGCCAATTTGCTGCAAAGTGCCTTCACCGGCTTCTGTCCGCTGGTGAACATCCTTAAAAAGGCGGGTTTAAAAGAGGGCAACGCCAGCTGCTGACGATCACGGCACCAAAACCGCCTCGGCCTCTAAACCGGGGCGGTTTTTTGCCCGTAACCAGGCCACCGCAACCTGAAGATCGGCCCGCTGCGGCTGCGCCATCCCCAGCCACCAATGCAGCAGATCGGCATCCTCGCAGGTCGCCAGAAGGGTCACATGACCCTGCTCCTCGACGCTGAAGTCGCCCCAACCCGCCCGCAAGTTTTCAAATAACAGGTCGAGCTCCAGCATTCCTCGGCGTCCCAACACCTCTGCCCCCACCGGCTTCACACCACCCCAGCAATGTGCCGAGCCAGCTGCGGCCAGTTGGCTCCCGGCGCAATCAACCCCAAAGGGATCGCCTGCCGCGCTCCGGTGACTGAGGGAGCGTTGCCCGCTAGACCCCGCAAACTACGCCACCCCAACCAGGCAAACCCCGCCGCCTCGATGGCGTCGCTATCCAGCGGCGCCTCGACCCGATGCAATCCGGTCCGAGTCTCAATCGCCTCGACCAAGGCCCTGTTGTGCCGCCCTCCCCCCACCACGCAAAGGCCGGTCGGTGGCTCGGGAAGAAAACCGATCCCTTTGGCCACACTCCAAGCGACCCAATCGACGTAGGTGGCCAGCAGGTCGACCATGGGTCGATCACCGAATTGGGGCCACCACGATTCCAGCCAGGCCTGCCCGAACGCCTCCCGTCCGGTGCTGGTGGGGGGCTTTTTCTTGAAGAAGGGGTGGATTTGCCAAAGGGCCAGCAGCTCGGGAATCACCCTCCCCTCCAACGCCATCGCCCCCCCCTCGTCAAACCCCAGTCGCCCGTGGGTCGCCTGGGTGACAATCAGGTCGGAGCCCATGTTGGCCGGCCCCGTATCCCAGCCCAGCAGCGGATTGCCCAGCCAGGTGAGGTTGGCGATCCCCCCGAGGTTGAGCACAAGCAGTCCGGGGTGCTCGGTGAACAACGCCCGATGGAAGGCGGGCATCAAGGGCGCCCCTTGACCGCCATGCCCCATATCGGCCATACGGAAATCGCCCACCGTTGTCCACCCGGTCAGGGCGGCCACAATGCTGGGATGACCAAGCTGCCAGGTGAAACGGTCGCGCCCTTGGGGTTGATGACGCACCGTCTGGCCGTGACTACCGACGAAGAGGATCTGCTCCGGTTTGAGCCCGGCACTGCGCACCACTTTTCGCGCCGCTTCGGCAAAATGTTGGGCAATGCGATGGTTCAACCGCCCCCCGACCTCTAAGTCGTCCCAGGTCGGCTGAGCCAGGCGCAGGATCTGCTCGGCCACCTCGAAGGGCCAAGGCTCGGTGTTAAAAGCGACCAGCTCGGCCCCCTCCCCCTCCAGCCGCACCAAGGCGGCATCGATGCCGTCGGCGGAGGTGCCGCTCATCAAACCGACCCCATAGACCGACCCGCTCATGCCCCCTCCTCGTGTTCGCGCCACATCTGCAGCATCAGCTGCGGATCGTCGAGCAGTCGCACCGCCGTCCGAGCCAAAGCAACAGCGGCGTCGACCATCGCTGCCACCGCGCCAGGGGTGCGGACCGCCTCGGCAAAGGGGGAGGTATGGCAGGCGAAATCCTCGGGGGCGATTTTGATGGAGGGGTGAATCGCGGGTAGCCGTTGACTGACGTTGCCCATGTCGGTGGAACCGACTGGGCGCATAGCCCCCAGATCGCGTAGATCGACCCCGGTGGCACGCCATTCCTGCTCGAACACCTTGTTGAGGGTGGCATTGGCCCGCAGCGGCTCGTAGGTGGCAAAAGGCTGTTCGAAGGCGACCGTGCAGCCGTGCATCAAAGCCGCCCCCTTGGCCAAGTTATGGAACCGAGCAATCAGGTCGCTCAGGTCGGGCAGGGTTTTGGCGCGCAGATAGAAATACCCCTCAGTCCACTCCGGGACAATATTGGGAGCCGCCCCCCCCTGGGTCACGATGCCGTGGATGCGCAGCCCATCCTTAAGCTGCTGACGCATCAGCCCCACCCCTTGAAACAGGGTGAGCAGGGCGTCGAGGGCGTTGCGCCCCTCCCATGGCTCGGCGGCGGCATGAGCCGCCCTCCCGCGAAACCGAACCTTCCAGGGCGACATGCCGTAGGTCTGGGTCGGCAGGTCGTTCCACCCGGCGGGATGGGCCAGCATGGCGGCCCCGATCCCGGCAAACGCCCCCGCCTCGATCAGCCCGATCTTGCCCCCGATCGCCTCTTCAGCCGGGGTGCCGATCACCTCGAAGCGACCGGCCAGATCGGGGCGCAGCCGGTGGACTAGGATCGCTGCCAGACATGAGGCGGTGCCGATCAGGTTGTGGCCGCAGGCGTGCCCCAGCCCCGGCAAAGCGTCGTATTCGGCCAACAGCGCCACTCGCCCCTCGTGGGGTACCCCGGTGGCCGCCCGAAAACTGTGGGGCACTGGCCAGGGGGTTTCGACGGTGAGCCCCTCCTCGCGCAGCCAGTCCATCAAAAGTCGGCTGGATGTCTCCTCCTCCCCCGCAAGCTCGGGATGATCGGCCAGCGCCTGGGCGATGACATCGAAGCGGGCCGCCAGGCTTTCGGCCTGACGCCGCCACGTTTCGGGGGTGATTGCAGGGTGCGGCATAGGTACACTCCAGCGACCGGCCAGCCATAAGCTGGCTTTTTTATGATGAGCAACGATCCACAGTGGGAGTATCCCTTGTCCGATTCCAACGCAGCACTGCCCGCCGAGATCACCCAGCAGATCAATGAACTGCGCCGGGGCACCGACGCCATCCTTTTAGAGGAGGAGCTGGTCGCCCGACTCAAAGAGGGCACCCCCCTCAAGGTGAAGGCGGGGTTTGATCCCACCGCCCCCGATCTGCATCTGGGTCATACGGTGCTACTGCACAAACTGCGGCAATTTCAGCGTTTCGGCCACAAGGTGCAGTTTCTGATCGGCGATTTCACCGCCCGGATCGGCGATCCCACCGGCAAGAACGAAACCCGCCCCCCATTAACCGCCGAGCAAGTCGCCGCCAACGCGGCCACTTACAAAGAGCAGGTCTTCAAGATCCTCGATCCCGACAAGACCGAGGTGGTCTTCAACTCCCAATGGCTTGGTTCCCTCTCCGCCGCCGATCTCATCGGCGTCGCCGGAAAAACCACCGTGGCCCGTATGCTCGAACGGGATGACTTTTCAAAACGGTACGCCGACAACCGCCCCATCGCTCTGCACGAGTTCCTCTACCCCCTGCTGCAAGGCTACGACAGCGTCGCCCTGGAATCGGACGTGGAACTGGGCGGCACCGACCAACGCTTTAATCTGCTCATGGGGCGCGAGTTGCAACGCCACTACGGCCAAAAGCCCCAGGTCATCATGACCCTGCCGATCCTTGAGGGGCTCGACGGGGTGCAGAAGATGTCCAAATCGTTGGGCAACTACATCGGCCTGACCGAGGCGCCCGCCGAGATGTTCGGCAAGGTGATGAGCATTTCGGACGAGCTGATGTGGCGCTACTTCGAGCTGCTCTCCGACCGCTCTCTCGACGAAATAGCCGCGCTCAAACAGCAGGTTGCGGGTGGCAGCCTCCACCCCATGGCGGCCAAGATGGGGCTGGCCGAGGAGCTGATTGCCCGTTTTCATGGCCCCGAGGGAGCCCAAGAGGGGCGCACCCACTTCGAAACCCAGTTCCAGCGCAAAGAGGTTCCCGAAGATACCCCCGAGTTCCCGCAAGCGCTGGCCGACTGGGAGGGGTGGCCCCGCCTGCTGGTCGCTGCCGAAATGTGCGCCTCGACCTCAGAGGCGATGCGGCTGTTGAAACAAAACGCCGTCAAACTAGGGGATGAAACCCTGACCGATCCCAAGGCCGAGCCCCCCGAAGCGGGACGGCATCTGGTGCGGGTCGGCAAGCGGCGGCTGTTTTGGTTGGTGCTGGGGTAATCGTCGGGGGGGATGGTGGATGCGCAGCGCCGATCCACCACCACCCCTCAAACCCCTCAATCGGCAAACTTGGGATGACACGCCACACAGTGGCCCCAAACCTGATCCTCGCTGGTGAAGGCGGCCCGTTGGGGCAGCGTCTCGTGGGGGCGGTGGCAATCGGTGCAGCGGATTTTGTCTTGCCCCAAGGCGCGATGGGCCGCGTCGCCGTGATACCCCCCCGCCGCAGCCCCGATGTTGGCCGGATTGTGGCATTTCAAGCAGCTCTCCGGCCCCTCCAGGCGGCGCAGCGAGACAAAGCGGTGGCAGGTGCGGCAGGTCCCCTCTTTGGTCAATAGGTGGTAACCGGCCAGGGTGTCGATCTCGTGCTCAACCGATACCGGTCCGCTAACCCGGTAAAGTTTGGTCGCCGCCATCGCGGTGACCACCAGGGTCATCACCACCACCAGGGTTAACCAGACACGGATCCCACGCGGTGGGCGGGATCGGTCAATGCGCATAACGCCCCCAATCCCACAGGTGGGCAAAGGCGTGCCACAGGGTTAAGAAGAGCACCGCCGCCGCCGTGGCCCGATGGATCCGGGTTAGTCCAATGAGCAAGCTGTCGTACTCCCCCTGCAACACCGTCCGCCGTTCCACTTCGGCCCGCTCCCGCAACATCTCAATGGCCTGGTGGTAGATCCCCCGTTGCTCGGGCTGAAGCAATGCCCCCTGTTCCTCAAGTCCAAACCAAAACAGATCGTCGTCGTGGCGGCGCAGCAGGGTCTTGGCGCCGATCCGCTTGAGGTGGACGAAGGGGCGCTCCTTGCAATCTTCAAGCAGGGTGGCGATGCGTCCATCCAGGGCGTCGAGTTCGACCAGGTTCTCTTTCTGGGCTGCGGCAATGCGGGAGGGAACCCAGGCGCTGTAGAGCCGCAGCCACACCCCCGACAGCAGCAGCGCCCCCATCAACCCCACCAAAAACCCGCCGCTCGACAGCCCCACCGCAAGCCCGCCGTGGGCGACAAAGAGCACCACAATGGGGATGCCCAGCAGCATGTGCCACCACAGGTGGGTCGATAGGGAGATGGTGTAGCGGCGCATCATCTTGCGCCGAAAGAGGTAGATGAACCCCAGGGCAAACAAGAAGGTGAGGATCGACCCCGAGACCACCTGCCCCCGCTCCCCTTCGGGCATCTCGGGGAGCACCCCGAAGAGCAGCCACCAGGCGATCCAGATCATCGCCACCGCCCCCAGCACCCCCCCGCGGTGGGAGGGATTCATGGTGGCCAGGCGTTCCTTGAGGGTGCGGTTTTGCGGTCCGGAACTCACAGACGGGTCCCCAGGTTGACTTGGAAATGGCTCTCCGGCTCAACCCAACGGATCGCCTCAACGTGGCAATTCATGACGCAGGCGGCATTGCTGAACCCGAAACAGCCGTCGCATTTCACCGCCACCTGCCCCGGCCCCCCTTCGGACTCAAGCAGTTCTTCCATGAAGATGGCGTCGTAGGGGCAGCGCACCGCGCAACCGGTGCAGCCGGTACAGTTGTCTTGCACCTGCACCTCGCCGGTCGGGGTGCGGCGGATGGCGTCGTAGGAGCACAGCAGGCAGACCGGGTCGTCGCAGATCCAACAGGCGCTGGGGATCATGGTGCTGCCGATGCGCCTTCCCGAGCGGACCAAGCGGGAGATCCCGTGCCGGTCGGCGCAGGCGTCGACGCAGTGGTCGCAGTGAACGCAGCGGTCCAGATCGATGGCCAGGATCCGGCTGGCTTGCAAGATGCCGCTCGAAACCAGGGCGTCGACCTGATGACTGGGCAGGCTGCAGGGGCCGCTTTGGGCGTTTTTCTTGCGCAGCGCCACCAGGTCGTCGATGTACTTCTGGAATCCGGGGTGCTGCCGGGCCAGCTCGGTCCCAAGCGAACCGGGCATCTCCATGACGATGCAGCGCGAGGCGGCGACGACATCGACGGTGCGCAGGCGATCGGGGGAAAACAGCGCCATCTCGCCGAAGACCGAACCGGAACGCAGGTACGAGATCGTCTGCCCATCGAGCACCACCTTCATGTAGCCCGATTGCAGAATGTAGAAATCGCCCCCCACCGTTCCGGCTTCGATGAAACTCTGCCCCGCCTTGAGGTGGCGCACCCGGGTTTGGGGCTGCACCTCGTCGGTGATGAGCACGGCGGGCAGTTGATCGAAGGGGGGGGTGCGCAGCAAAAACGAGGTGACCAGCCGGTTGCCGTGGTACT
This sequence comes from Proteobacteria bacterium CG1_02_64_396, assembly GCA_001872725.1. NCBI lineage: Bacteria > Pseudomonadati > Pseudomonadota > Proteobacteria bacterium CG1_02_64_396. The sequence goes on from MNWR01000058.1 coordinate 13,044, forward strand.
CCTCCAGCCGCTTTTCGAAGTGTTTGTCGATTTTTCCGGCGTCGTGGAGCAGCCCTCGACTCACCCGCAACGCCACCACCACGTCGCTGGCCGCTCTGACGGTGGCGGTGCGGGCCTGTTGCGAAAGGGCGCCGATCTCTCCCACCACATCGACCGCCTCGATTTCGGCGATGAGCAGCTCCTGTCCCCCCACCATCAGGGTGACGTCGACCTTGCCCTTGATGAGGATGTGGAAGTCGTCCCCAAAGGTCTCCTCTTCGAGCAACACCTCGCCGAGGTTGAAATAGACCTCCTCGGCCCGGTCGACAATCAGCCGCAAAGCGGCGACGTCGAGCGCCCCGAACAGGGGGCTGCGGCGCAGTTTATCGATGAGGTATTCGGGGTTTTGGATCGGCATGAGGTTCGGTAATCAGGATTTGGGGCGTTTTCGGGGCGGGATCAGACCCTCCCCGGCGAGGTACTGCTGCAATTCAGTGGCGGGGAGTTTACTCAAATCGCGGGCAACTTCGTGGACTTCGATGCCATGCAAACCGCCGTTGCCGACCTCGCGCAGGAATCCGAGCATCCGCTTGTCGGCCACCAGGGTCAGGCACCCCTTGCCCCCCAGCTTTTGGGTCGCGGTGGCGATCACCTCTTTGGCAAAGCGCCGTTCGGTTTCGTCGCGGTGGCTATCGCGGTGATCGTCATAGCCGTGGGCCTGCCCGTTGCCCGAGCGATTGCGACCGCTTTTAAGGTTGGAAAACAACTCGTCGCCCGTCATCTCCTGCTCGGGATTCACCAGAACCGCAACCTCCACCAGGTTTGGCCCCGACTCGTACTCGGGCTGCTGCGCCGCCGCCATCGTTAAAAAACGGGCGCGGGCTCCATCGGCCACCACCACCAGTGTTGTGTTCATGTTCGACCCCCTTGGTTGATCCAGCGCAAAGCAGGCGCCCCGGTTGGGGAACACGCCTGCAGGATGCCCACGCGGCGACCGTGCCCCTTCCCCCAAATGCTAGGCCCCCCCTTCATGGGTTGGGAAGGGCGGATGCGGCCAATGCCACCAACCGCCCCCTGGTGGGGATTTGACACGGGGGGGGGGGGGCAAAGTAGTCTGGTGGTGTCAGTCCCTAAGTAGGTTGTTTTCAACCGCTTTCCCGCTGCGCTGGAATCAAGGATGTCCGGATGCCTCGACACGCCCCACCCCCCATGCACCGCCCCCCCTGTTGTTGTGCCGCCCCTTTGCCGCCGTGTTCCGTAACCCCTTTGGGAGGTTCCGCCATGAAGCGTCTGCTTGTTTTGACTTCGATGTGTTTGCTCTGGCTTCCCGCTGCTTATGCCGACCCCGACCTGGCCGAGGGGATGACGGCACCGTGGCAGGTTGAATTCGACGAGGCCTACCACGAAAACGACCGGCAGCAGCGCGAGCAAGAACGGTTGCATTTGAATCAGCAACAAAGGCAGGGAAAAGAGCAGCAGCACGACGAGGAACAGGCCGCCGAACGGCAGCGGAACAACGAACGGGAGCAGGACGAGCAAGAGCGACAGAGGCGTCATCAGCAAGATGTCGAGGCCGAACACCAGCAGCGTCAGGCCTTGGATGCTGGCGCCGCCTGGGACGCCCCCTAAGCCCAGAACCCCGCCCCCAATCACCTCTCACCCGTTTATGGAACCAGGAATGAATAAGGAGTTGCGCGATGAATCTCCGCCGCTGCCGCTGGCTGTGCCCCCTAGCCGCCGCTGTTTTGGCCATGTCAACCCTTCCCATGGGAAGCGCGTTCGCCCTGAGCGGCCCCAACGTAACCTTCAGCCGGGGCGACGTCAGCGCCCCGGTGGGGTCTTACAGCCAAACCATCGCCATCCCGGTGCCCCCCGGCATCACCGGTTTTCAACCCTCGGTGCAATTCAGCTATTCGTCGATGGGAAGCAATGGCCGCATGGGGATGGGGTGGGATATGAACACCCCCCACATCGAACGCAGCACCAAGAACGGCGCCCCCGCCTTTACCGATGCCGACCCATTCACCCTGGTAATGAACGGGGCAGCCCAAACGTTGATTAAAATAGGTCCGGGTGAATACCGGTGCAGCCGGGAATCGGCCTTTTTGAAGATCGTCAAAAACGCCACTGGCTGGGTGGTGAACGACCCCAACGGGTTGACCTACTACCTGGGCCCCAAGGATCCGGCCTCCCCTTCCGATGCAGCCCAGGACTCCGTTTACCCCACAGGCAGTGCCCAGCCCTTTTCCTGGTGGGTCAGCCGGATCGAAAACCCCTACGGCCACGCCATTTTGTATTACTACACCTACGGAAATTGGCTGACCAAAATCGCGTACGGCCCCATCGACGCCAGTGGGAATTACGCCAATCGGGTGGATTTCACCTACGAAGCCCGCGACGACCATCCCTGGCTGCACGGGGGTTGGGTTCCTGGTCATCTTGGGGGACGCCTGGATGCGGTTAAAACCTACGCCCAGGGGCAGTTGGCCGCCGACTTCCGCTTCCATTACAGCCAGACGCCGAACGATCCCCGCAGTTTGCTGACAAGCGTCTCCCGCCATGCGGTCGACGGGTCGGGGGAAACCCAACAAACCGACTTCAACTACACCGGGCACAACCTCTACAGCCTGGCGCAGAATTGGCGCCAACCGGTCACGTCGTACACCAACAACACCTCGGACAACAACTACACCTACACCTTTCACAGCTACGTGGACTTTGACGGCGACGGGAACACCGAGCACATCTACTTCCCCGCCAAAGCCACGACCTTTCAAATCAACGGCTACCCCTTGCCGATCCCCAGCCGGGGCGACACCGCCCGACCGGCCGCCTACATCGACCTGGACGGCGATGGGTTCATGGATTGGCTGGTGCGCGACCCCAGCGGCAAGATCGCCGCCTACCGGGGCAGGGACGGCAGCACATTCGCATCCACCCCCACCCTTTGGAACGATCCCGCCGCCAATCCAAGCACCATGAATTTTGCTGATGTCAACGGCGACGGGTTGCCCGACCGGATCGCGGGCAACGTGGCCTACCTCAATGCGGGCGACACATTCCTGGCCACCGCGACCCCCTACACCCCTCCCGCTGGAATGAAAGCCGCCACCACGATGGGATACCTTGGCGGCCCCTACAACACACGCATGGCCTGGATCAAGTCGTGGGGGCAACCAGTCTGGATCTACCTGCACGACCGCTGGGAGCGGCGCCCGTTACTCACCAAGGTCCGCAACCTCAATTCGGGGCTCGACACCACCATCGCCTACACCGCCCAAACGGTGGCCAATTACCCCTCCAAACAGATGTACACCGTCCGGCGCATCGCCACCCAGGGCAGCATCGCTGCCCCTTACCGCTCCACCCGGTACGACTACACCGGCGGCACCTACAACGTGGCCACCAAAGAGTTCCGGGGCTTCCAGCAGGTGGTGGCCACCGACGAACAAAGCGGTTTTGTCACCACCACCACCTACCTTCAGGATGTGGTGTTTGTGGGGATGCCCCAAAACATCACGGTCGCCGCCCCTTCGGGGGCTGTGGTTTCGCAAACCGGCAATGTTTGGAAGGCCAAGAACTACAACCCCACCGCCGCTACACCCCCCACCTACAAACGTCAACTCCCCTACCTGGAATCCTCCTCCACCACCACCTGGGATTTACAAGGGGCGCAAACCAGCGCCTCCTCTTTAAGCCAAACCTACGACAACCTTGGCAATTTGCTCACCAGCACCCAGCTAATCGCCGGGGGATCGACTTCGGTCACCACCAACACCTATTACCCTCGGGGCACCACCTGGTTTTTGCACCGGCTGCATACCACCTCCACCACCGTCACCGCCCCCGACGGTTCCGCTCATACCCGTGGCAAGAACTTCGTGTACAACCCATTCGGCCAGCTTGTGCGCGAGATTGCCGATCCCAACACCGCTTTCGTCCGGCACCAGGTGTTCTCATACGACCCCCAAGGCAACCTGACCCGCCTCGAAACCCAAGATGCCAACCGCCTGCCCCTGACCCGGACCGACTTCACCTACGCCAACGCTCTTTTCCAACAAACCGCCACCAATAGCCTGGGCCACACCGAAACCTACGAATACGACCCCCGTTTTGGGGTGCGTACCCTGTTGACTGGCCCCAACGGACTTTCAACCGGGTGGGATTTGGACGGTTTTGGCCGGGTGATTAAAGAAACCCGCCCCGACGGCACCGCCACCAACATCGCCTATCGCCTGGATGCCCGCAACGGCACCGACTACTGGCGCTTGCGGGTGGTGCGCAGCGAAACCGGTAGTGGCAGCCACACCGAGTATTTCGATTCCTACGGGCGCAGCCGTCTGAAGTGTCAACCGGCCTACACCAACGGCTACCTCTGGCAGTACACCCGCTACAACACCCTGGGGCGGGTCGAATACGTCACTCAGCCCTATGGTTCCGGCATCAATGGCAATGCCGCCCCTCGCACCACCTACACCTACGACATTCTTGGGCGACAAATCGCCATCACCACCCCCGATGGCAACGTCAGCCGCAAGGACTACCTCACCCTGGCCGGCAACCAACGTAAAGAGGTCACCACCGCCCCCCTGGGCCACACCACCACCCAGTTTTACAACGCCAACGACCAATTAACCCGAGTGGTCGATTCCGCCAACGGCACTCTGACTTACACCTACGACGCCGCCGGGAACCTGACCCAAACCCAAGACGGTGCTGGAAACACCACCACCATGGTGTACGACCTGCTGGGGCGCAAAACCCAGATGACCGACCCCGACATGGGGACGTGGCAATACACCTACACCCCCCTGGGGCAGTTGCAGTGGCAGAAAGACAACGCAGGGCATGAAACCACCATGGAGTACGACGACCTGGGGCGGATGAAATCGCGCAGCGAAGCCGAAGGGGACAGCACCTGGATTTACGACACCTTGTGGGTCGGCGCCCTAAGCAGGGAAACCGGCCCAGGTGGTTTTGCCCGCAGCTACACCCACGATGGCCTGGGCCGCACCACCGACGTCACCACCACCGTGGCGGGCAAGGATTACACCGTCTCCACCACCTACGATTCCGCCAGCCGGGTGCAGAATTTAACCTACCCCAATGGCCGCATCACCCGCCACGTTTACACCGCCAATGGCCACCTGCAAGCGCTGCGCAATGGCAAGAACAACGGTTTGATCTGGCGGGCCGACGTTGTAAATACCCAGGGGCAGATCACCCAGGAATACTTCGGCAACGGCCTGACCACCCGACGCACCTTCGACCCCAACACCGGCGCCCTGACCGCCATCCGCACCGGATCGGCCCCCGGCATGGCCAATGTGCAAGACCTGGCTTACGGCGTTGATGCTCTGGGCAACTTGACCTACCGGGAAAACCGCATCGCTGGATGGCATGAGGACTTCACCTACGACCAACTCAACCGTTTGACCGAGGCCCTCCGCTACGACCTGGCCAACCTAACCACCCCCAGCCAAACCCGCTCGTACCGCTACGACGCCATCGGCAACCTGACCTACAAGTCGGATGCTGGCCCCGGTGGGTACGTCTACGATTTGACCCACCCCCACCAGGTGACTTGGGCCAACGGCAACAGCTACACCTACGACCTCAACGGCAACCTAACCCAAGGCGCCGGTCGCACCATTGCCTACACCTCGTTCAACCAGCCCTGGCAGATTCAAACCGCCAGCGCCACCGTCACCTACGGTTACGACACCGGCCATCAGCGCCTGACCCGGCAAACCCTGGACAGCCGCACCGTCTACATCGGCAAGTTGTTCGAAGAAACCACCGTCACCCCGCCTGGCGGCACCACCATCGTCAAACAGACCTGCTACCTTTACGCGGCAGGCAGGCTGGTGGCGCAGGTAGAAAGCAGCAGCGGCGTGGCGCTGATCCGTTACATCCATACCGACCACTTGGGCTCCCCCGAAACCATCACCAACGCTTCGGGGCAGATCATCGAAACCCTGGACTTCGACCCCTTCGGCGCCCCCACCACCCCCAGCGCCTTGCTCAGCCGGGGTTTCACCGGCCACGAAATGGAGCCCGACGTTGGCCTGATCAACATGAACGCCAGGATGTACGATCCAGCCCTGGGCAGGTTCTTGCAGGCCGATACCGTCGTGCCCAATCCGGGGAATTTGCAGGATTTCAACCGCTACACCTACGTCAGAAATAACCCCCTGGCTTATACCGATCCGTCGGGTCATCTTCCCGACTGGATGACAAATCCAGTGGCTGCAACTGCCAACTTTTTTGCCACAAGTACAGGAAGAAATGTCCTTGCGGGAATCATTATTGTGGGCACTGTCTGTGCCGCCATTGCTTGCCCAGTAGCAGCCCCTATTTTATGGGGCGCCGTGGCTGGCGAGGTCGTAGGTGGCTACAGCGCGGCTGTCAACGGTGGAGATGTACTTGCCGGAGTGGTTGTTGGCGGGCTTGTTGGCGCAGCCTCCACATATGCAGGAGGACTATTGGAGGCCCAATTAGGGGAGGGGATTTGGGGCGGCGCGGCTAACGGAGCAATGATTGGCGCAGGCAGTGGTGGTGTTGCTGGTTATGCTGGGGGAGCAGGAAATTGGACCTCTGTGGGGCAAGGAATGTTAATCGGTGCTGTTGCTGGGGGGATCCTTGGAGCCGCTTCGGGTTGGGCAAAGGGCGAACTTGCGGCGGGTAAAAATACTCTTGGCGATCTAACAAGTTCGGAAATATCGCAGCGAGTAGAAAATAGCCTGTTTGATGCGGCAAAAAATATGGCCAGACAAGGAACCGTCAGGAACTCCTTGTCCATTATATCCCAGTCTATTGGGAACCAGTTTCTGGAACCGGCTGCCTACTCTCTTGTAAGCAGTACAGGTGCCACGGTTTTTGTGATCTCAACGGTTTCCGGTGCCGTTTCAATCAAAAAAACACGTGATTACATTATCGAAAATGGTGGTGGATTTAAGATAACCCACCAATGGAGCTTTTAAAGTCGCACATAGAACTTATAGCGATCAGCAAAGAGTGGCTTTAACGAGGCGATGATCATGAATATATTTGTTGTGGTAATGACACTTGTTTTTGTGGCAGGATGTTCTCATTACACGCCCACAGTGACTACATCTGATGGAAATATAAACGTGGGTAATGAGTATGGATTCGCACTCCCAAATGGATTTATTGTGTCAACTAAGGCTGACGCTTTCTATAATGACGGATCTATTGCTGCCAGCGATATAAAAATGTTTTCGTGCCCAGACGAAGCAAAGATATATATTTATCGTTTGTCAGAAGTGTACCATAATGAAGATTCCATCAATGGGCCTGAATTTATGCGCGGACTGATCCTAAAAATACTAGGACAATGGAGACCAATAGATCATAACATTACTCTCGGGCAACATGTGGATGAAGTTTCATTTGGCATGATCGACAATAGGCCAACGGCTTTAATGGAATTCACAGAAAATGGGCAATGGCATGATCCGTGCTCAAATCGCATCGAAGGTATCAAGAAATCGCGGAATCAGTGGGTAATAATTCGCGACGGGTATAATGCACCGACATGGTTAATGGCTCCACATCAGGTAATATTACTCTGGTACCAAGCCCCAGAGGATTCTTTCGCAACTAAAATCGGCTCTTTTGAAGAATTAGTCCAAAGCTTTCACTTTATAAACGGCCTTGTTCCACATACAAAATGGTAGCCGATTAGGGGAAGAGACCGCTCCAAGAGCGGTTGCTATTGCGGCCCTTCCCGCGACGAATCCCTTCCCGTCATCAAAAACTGCCGTCTGATCGAATAGGATCCCCGCCAAGGGCCACCCCCCAACATTTTGGCCCCCCGTAATACCCCCGCCGCACCGAGGGCACGCTCCGGATCCGCCCCCTAAACAGAGCCCTACCCCGGTTCGGCCACGGGGTGGCCTCCTACCAGGCAAACCCAACCGACACCCAAGGGCAGGTGCTGGAGCACCTGGACTTCGACCCCTTCGGCGCCCCCACCACCCCCAGCGCCTTGCTCAGCCGGGGTTTCACCGGCCACGAAATGGAGCCCGACGTTGGCCTGATCAACATGAACGCCAGGATGTACGATCCAGCCCTGGGCAGGTTCTTGCAGGCCGATACCGTCGTGCCCAATCCAGGCAATTTGCAGGCGTACAACCGTTATTCGTATGTGCTCAACAATCCCCTGGCTTATACAGATCCGTCGGGGCATTGGCCCAATTGGCACGCCCCAAGCTGGCTTAGTAGTGCCTGGAAAAAAGCAAAACCTGTCCTAATGGTGGTGGCCCAGGCGGCGCTTACCTATTACTGCGGACCTATTCTGGCAGGGGCCATTATGGGCGGGATTACAGGAGGAGTTCAGGGGGCGTGTTTGGGCGCCATTGCGGGAAGCTTTGCATTTGGGGCAGGAGAAATGGTTGCTAATTGTGGCCTTGGTTTGGCGGGATCGGCCATGGCTTTTGGAACCTCGGGCGGTATTACCAATACCATGTATGGTGGAAATTTCTGGGAGGGATTTGGTATGGCAGCAATACCGATGATGCTACCAACCATTGGCCATGGAGCAGATTCCTATAACTTGCTCGGTGTGGCATCGGATGCGGCAAAGGGAGGAATGGTTGCCCGAATGTACGGGCAATCTTTTGAACGGGGAGCGATGATCGCCGGGGTGAGCAGCATGACGTATAACTTAATGCGGTTTGGCAAGAGAGGGACGATTCGGCCAGGCGCAATGAATGGGGTGGACCCCACTCCTTGGACAGTTTGGGGGCGAAAATTTGTAAACGGTTAGTGGCGGTGGGTGGTTCCGCCGTGGGTTTGATGGACCTGTTCTGGGGTCTTGCCGCCGAGGGCACTGTGGGGGCGCTCGGTGTTGTAAAACCGGAAGTAGCGGTCGAGCCCCTGGTGCAGCGCCACCCCATCGGCATGGTCGTACAGGTAGATCTCTTCGTACTTCACCGTGCGCCACAAACGTTCGATGAAGACGTTGTCCAGCGCCCGGCCCCGTCCGTCCATGCTGATGAGAATCTG
>MNWR01000059.1 GCA_001872725.1 Proteobacteria bacterium CG1_02_64_396
GGTCTGGGGGCAACGGGCACCGACCGGGGCCGGGGAGGGGGCTCGAAGGCGCGGGCGGGAATGACGATTTCGGCCTCTTCGGGATCGTCGACCGGCTGCGCCGGCGGGGTCACCCGACGGCGGACAAAGGCGGGCTGAGGATCGTCGACCAGCTCAAGGGCGGGCAGATCGGGACCATCGTCCCACGCCAACTCTTCGAGGGGGGCCGGAATTGCGGGTTTGTCGGATAGGTCGGTCGGGTCGGACTTTTCGGGCTTGTCGTACCGCGACGTCGCCACCCGACGGTTGCGCCCCTGGGTGCGCAACGTGGCGATCCAAGCACGACGCCAGGGGGCGGGAATCAAAAAGGGGAGCAACACCAACCAGGCGGCGATCCACAACCAGGTGGAGCCCAGCGGGCCGACCCAGCTACCGGCCTGCTGCACCATCCAGGTACCGAGCACCCCACCATGAAGCACCGGCCCCAAACTGAACCACTCGGGCCGTGCAGCGGCTCCGGCGGCGATCAGCAGCCCCAGCCAGCCCAGCCGCACCCCCAGGTGGGGATACAGCCCTTTGGTGCCCGGCACCAGCGTCAGCAGTAGCCCCGCCGGAATCAGCCAGGCGGCAAATCCCAGGCTTTGCGCCAGCAGGTCGGCCAGCGCCGCCCCCAACCACCCCCAGGCGTTGACTGCAGGCAGGGTCGAGGCGGTGTTGAGGCTGGGATCCTCGGGGTGGTAGGTCGCCAGCGCCCCGGCCAGCAGCAGCACCAGGGTCAGCCGCACCAGCCAACCCAAATAGGGGCCGCGGGCGCCGCTGGGGATGGCGGTGTCGCGTGCGTTCATGGCCGATCAGACCTCGAACACCAAAGGAAGGACGATGGGGCGGCGGTCGAACTCCTTGCGGAAGAAGCGCCGCCCCGCCACTCGGATTTCTTCGCGCACCAGCTCAAGATCGGCCAAATGCTCGCTGGAGAGCCCTTGAAAGGTCTCCAGCACCTTGCGTTTGCAGGCCTCCAGCACCTTGCCTTCGCCATCCTCGGCGTCGGTCAGCCCTTTGGGAAAGAGCTCAGGCCCCAGGACGATCTCCCGCTTTTGGGCATCGATCACCACCAGCACCACCAGCATCCCGTCCTCAGAAAGGATGCGCCGCTCGCGCAGTACCTCTTCCCCCACGTCGCCGACCCCCTTGCCGTCGATGAAGGCGCGCCCCACCGGCACGGTGCCGTCGCGCTCCAGACGGTCGGGGTAGATCCGCAACACCTGGCCGTTCTCGACGATTGCGGTGTTTCCGGGCAGCACCCCCATGCGCTGAGCCAACTTGCGGTGGCGCACCAGATGGCGGATTTCGCCGTGAACCGGGACAAAAAGCTTGGGCCGGGTCAGGGCCAACATCATCTTCAAATCTTCTTGGCTGCCGTGGCCCGAGACGTGGACTTCGCTGACCCGGTCGTGGATGACCTCGCAGCCGCGGCGCAGCAGGTGGTTGATGAGGTTGCTGATCGCCTTTTCGTTGCCGGGGATGGCGCGACTCGACAGGACCACCGTATCCCCCTCCCCCACCACAACCCGTTTGTGTTCCCCCAACGCGATGCGGCGCAGCGAGGCGCGGGGCTCCCCCTGGGAACCGGTCGAGAGGACCACCACCTTGTTGCGAGGCAGGTACTCGATCTCTTTTTCGTCGATCAGGGTATCCATAGGGACTTTGAGGTAGCCGAGCTCCCGGGCGACCTCGGTGTTGGCGATCATGGAGCGGCCGTTGAGGCAGACCTTGCGCCCCGTGGCGACCGCCGCGTCGATCACCTGCTGCACCCGGTGGATGTTCGACGAGAAGGTGGCGACCACCAGCATCCCCTTGGCCTTGGCGAAGATGTCGAGGAAGGAGGCGGTGATGTCCCCCTCCGACGGCGAGGCGCCGGTGCGCTCGACATTGGTCGAATCCGAAAGCAGCGCCAGCACCCCCTCCTCGCCGTAGGCGGCCAGACGGGCGTAGTCGGAGCGGCGACCGTCGACCGGAGTGTTGTCGAACTTGAAGTCGCCGGTGTGGATGATGACCCCGGCCGGGGTGTGAATCGCCAGCGAAACCCCATCGATGATCGAGTGAGTGACCGCCATCGGCTCGACCAAAAAGGGGCCGATCTGCACCCGGTCGCGCCCTTGAATCGTGAACTGCGGCACCTGGCTGGCCAATCCGTGTTCGATGAGCTTGTTGCGTAAGATCCCCAAGGTCATGGCGGTGCCGTAAACCGGCACCCGCAGCTCGGGCCAAAGGTAGGGGGTGGCGCCGATGTGGTCTTCGTGGCCGTGGGTGAAGACGATGCCGACCACCTTTTCGCGGTTTTCTTTAAGAAAGGTGATGTCGGGGATGATTTGATCGATCCCAGGGGTGTGGGCGTCGGGGAAGGTGATGCCGCAGTCGACCACCAAGATCGCGCCGTCGGCGCCGAGCTGGTAGGCCATGCAGTTCATTCCGACCTCCCCCAATCCCCCGAGCGGGATCAGACGAACGAAGGGGGCCTCGTCGGCGGTGGTTGCCTCGGGGGCGACCTCTTGGGTTGCCGGATCCTCGGAGGAATCGTCCTGGGTGGCGAGGGCGGTGATGTCGGAAAACAGTTGCGCCGAAATGTCTCCGGCCTTGATGTCGTTCATGGTGCGGCACGCTCCGTCAGTGGATGAAAATCTCCCAACCTTGGGCAGCTTCAAAAAACCGTCGCGAACAGCCCAGATGCACGGGCACGCACAGCGCAGAAACCAGGTTTGAGTACGTTGAGGTTTCGAGCACCGAGTGGCGCAGCAGATGGGGCGTTCCGCAGGTTTTTAGGGGCGGCCTTTCGGTTATCAAGAATTCTCTGGTTGAGGTTTGGCGGACAAGCCTCCGCCAGGGGCATAGCGATCCACCACCACCGCCCCGATCAGATCGCCGGTGACGTTGGTGGCGGTACGAAAAGCGTCGAGCAGACGGTCGACCGCCAGCAGCAGAGCAATCCCTTCAAGGGGGAGCCCCACCGCCGACAGGACCATCGCCATCGTGACCAGCCCCGCGCCGGGAATCCCCGCCGCCCCCACCGCCGCCAGAGAGGCGGTCAGGAAGACCAGGATCTGCTGGCCGAAGCTCAAATCGATGCCGTACAGCTGTGCAATAAACAAGGCGGCGACCGCCTCGTAGAGGGCGGTGCCATCCATATTAACGGTGGCCCCAAGCGGCAGAACGAATCCTGCCGTGGTCGGGCGAACATTCAGGTTTTTTTCGGCGCACTCCAGGGTGACCGGCAGGGTTGCCGAACTCGACGCGGTCGACCAGGCCACCAACATGGCGGGGGAGCCCCCCTTGAGAAACCGCCCCCAGCCCATGCCGCCAACCAGACGCAGAATCAAAGGTAGCACCAGCCCCCAGTGAAGCCCGAGTGCCAGCAGCACCGTGGCCACATAGGCGGCCATGGGGCGCAGCACCTCGATACCGGTCTGGGCGACGATCCCCGCCACCAGGGCGAAGATGCCGATGGGGGCGAGCGCCATGACCCAATCGGTCACCTTGAGCACCGCAGCATTGGCCCCATCCAGCGCCTCTACCACCCCTTTACCCCGCTCCCCCACCGCCAGCAAACCAAGCCCGAAGAGCAGTGCGAAGGCGATCATCCCTAAAATGTTGCCACTGCTCAGCGCGTGGATGGGGTTGTCGAAAATCTTGGGGATTTGCTGGTTCAAAAATGCACCGAGCCCCTCAGGGGGGTGGATCGTCGCTGCCTCGGGGGTCGGCAAGGTTAGTTCGCTTCCCACCCCCGGTTGCATGATCCCCACCACCAACATCCCCACCACCACCGCCAGCGCCGTGGTCGAGAAGTAATAGAGCAGCGCCACGCCGCCGAGCTTGCCCAGGCGCGACCAATCTCCCAACGCCGTCACCCCGGTGACGATCGACAGAAACACCAGGGGAGCGATGAGCATTTTAAGCGCGGCGATAAAAATCGCGCCCAGCGGCTCGACCCAAGGGGCCGCCTCGGGTAGGGCCACCCCGAGCAACAGGCCGAACAACATGGCGATAAGGATTTGCAGCGGTAGGGAGAGGGTCATGGACGGGTCGCGGACAGAGGGATAAAACCTCGCAAACGTAAGAATCGACCGGGGCAATTGGACCGTATCGACGGGGAGTATAACAGGGGTTATGTGCAGGAGACCCGAAAAGATCGCCGTCCCAAAACACCTTGCGCACCTTGCGTTTTCGCAAAAACGCCTCTATCCCCCTTCATGGCCCACCTGGGGAAGCGCTGATTGATTAGTGCTTCCGAGCAGCCCAGGGATGGGCACCAAAATGGAGCGCTGTCGTAGGAGGCGACCTAAGTCGCCGAAGCTTTTGGTTTTTGCGTAGCGTCGCTGAAAAAGGCAGATGGCCTTTTTTCAGGACTTGAGGTTCGGCACGGGGTGGCCTCCTACGCGCAATGGCTCCTGCGTCGGTCCAGGTCTGACCCGAAGCCCCCATCCCGGCGTCAATCCCCGCGCGGGCGGGGATCCAGCGGTCGTGGGGGCGACAGCGTTGGGGGGGATGGGGACGCTGCGGGAGGGCGGGACGCCATCGCGCCGAGGGCGGCGCTCCTACCACGTCGCCTCAGGGCGCCTATTTTGGGTTTTTGCCAGGCGTGCCGATTCAAGGTAGGAGGCCTTAATCAGCGCTTCCCTGGCCGCTCGATGACCAGGAACAAGGCCTCTTGATGGGGGGCGGCCGGGTGAGACGACCGCTCAGAAAGACCTTCGACGCCCTCCTCCCGAAAGCATTTCAACCACCTTGTAGGCCGCACGTGGACTGACTCCCCCCGCCTGCGCGGCTTCGCAGGATCGAAGACCACTTCACATACGTTGAACAAGCAGGTGCACCCTGGACCGTCAATCGGGCATTTTTGTGAATGTTCATTCGGGGCCCTCGGAGGGGTGGTTGGCGCGCACATCGCGTCTGCGCACCTCCCATCTAAAATGGGCTGACCCCGAATGAACAACCTACCGAGAGATCACAGTTAGGTCGTGGTGAGGGGTCACATCGAGCCGGATGGCGCCTTGCTAAAAGGGCTGGCGTTGGGTATCAACCCGGGTCGATACCAATACCCGTATTGGCGGAACGCAAATTCCCTCTGTTTTGACAATTTGACTCTGTGGATCGCCACCGGCGCTACGGCCATCGTGACGTAGTGGTCGGTGTGCGCTTTGGATTCGTGTAGCACGAATGAATGAGCTGGAGTGCTTTATGGCCGTGAATAATGGATGGTTGAATCGGTGTCGCGGTGCCGTTGTGGCCGTCCTGGCAACTCTGCCTCTACTGCTGGCCTCTTGCGGCGACACCCCCCTCGGCCCCTCCGGCACCGTTGTTGTTGTCTCCCCCTACACCCCTGCCCCGGCAGGGGGGGCGATTGTCTCCCAAACCCCACCCGCCGATCTTGCCTCGTTGGTCATCGAGGTACGCGATAGCGCCAACGCCGTGTTGGCAGGTCCGATCACGGTCATCCCCGGCCAACCGGCCCAGCTTGAGGTTGAAAGCGGCGAGGGGCGAATCCTGCTGCTCCAAGGGCTCGACAGCGCCGGGGACGCCATCTACAGCGGCACCTCGGCACCCTTCTCGCTCCAACCCGACGAAACCAAACCGGTCGCGCTCGACGTCTACGGCGCCATGCTCAAGGGGAGCACCACCCTGACGAGCGGCGCCTCGCTGTCGGTGTACGGCGACGGTCAAACCACCCCGGTCGCCAGCAGCAGCGTCGCTGCCGACGGCTCCTTCAAAATTATCCTTCCCCCCAAAACCCTGCGTCCCTACCTGCTGGTGGCCCGTTCGGGGGGCAATGTGGTGGGCACCTCGATCAGCGATGCGCCGGGCAGTATTGCGCTTTCCCCGGTTTCTTCGTTTTTGGCCGCCGCCTTGGCGAACCCCTTGGCGGGTCAAAGCACTGCTACCCAACCGACCTTAGCCGACGTGACCACCGCTTGGGCCGCCTGGAGCGCAGGCAACACCCAACAGGCAACTCAATTTGACTCCGCCAACACCAACCTGAATGCCGCTTTGGGCCTGAGCAAAATCGGCATTTCGGCCCTGCGTTTGAATCAGCAACAACCTCAATCTCTAAGAGATTTGATCGACACCAACGGTTTGGTGTTGAACTGGCAGGGGGGGATCCCCTTCCTGACCACTGCTGTTGGAGTCGACATCGCGGCCTCCACCAGCACCGGCAACATCACCCTTCTGCCTGGGATTTTGGTGATTCCCGCCGCCAACCTTTCCAGCGGCGTTACGGTGGCCAATCGGACCGCCGCTTCGGG
Organism: Proteobacteria bacterium CG1_02_64_396; assembly: GCA_001872725.1. NCBI lineage: Bacteria > Pseudomonadati > Pseudomonadota > Proteobacteria bacterium CG1_02_64_396. The sequence continues at coordinate 6,276 of MNWR01000059.1, forward strand.
TGAGTGGTTGATGTTCAACCCGGGATCGGCATCGGCGCCATTGGCCATTACTCTCCCCGCCTCTCTGAGCGGTCAGAGCGCCGCCAACATCGCCGCCGGATTGCAGGTTTTGGGCGCGATGATGACCTCTGCGGGGATCGATCCCGCCGCTGGAGGCACTACCTTCGCTCAATATCTGGCCACGGCGCTGGAGCAGGTGGTTGCGGTCGTCACCGACCCGGTCGCCCTGCAAGCCCTGACCACCCAGTACACCACCACGTTTAGCGATCCAGCCTTCACCCCCGCCACCCCCGCCCCCACCGCTTTTGCCCTCTCTGTCACCACCACCGAAGACACCGCGCTGAACGGCACCTTGTCTTGGATGAGCGACAGCGGGGCGATGCCGACCTTGAACATCGTCGCCCAACCGCAACACGGTACGATCTCTTTGTCGGGCGATACCTTCACCTACCAGCCGTCCAGCAACTACAACGGCTCCGATTTCTTCACCTACCAGGCGAGCAACAGCAACGGCACCTCGACTGCGGCCCGGGTCGATTTGACGATCACTCCTGTCAACGATCCCCCTGTCCCCACCGCCACCGGCATTGCCGTGGTGCGTGGCGGCAGCGGCAGCACCACGGTGCTCCCCAACGATCCCGACACCGGCGACAGCCACACCTATGCCATCTCGGCCGCCCCGACCCATGGCAGTGCGAGCGTCTCGGCCAGCGGCGTGGTCACCCTGACCGCCGCCAACAACTATGCAGGCAGCGACAGTCTGGTCGTGACGGTGACCGACGCAGCAGGGGCCAGCGCCCCGGTGACGATCCCCTTGACCTTGAGCGATGCCACCGGGCCGGTAGTGAACGCCCCAACCAGCATCACGGTGGCGGCGCTCAATGAAGCGGGCACCCCGGCCAACGATCCGGCGATTGCCGCCTTTTTGGTCGGCGCGAGCGCCAACGATCCGGTCGACGGCCTCGTCCCAACCGCCAACGACGCCCCGACCACCTTCCCCTTGGGCACTCGGGTCGTGACCTTTACCGCCGTCAATGCGGTAGGAGGGAGCGGCAGCGCCACGGCAACGGTTACCGTGACCGATCAAGCCGCCCCTGTCGTCACTGCTCCGGCCGCCGTCACCGTCGAAGCGACCGGCGTTTCCACCACTGCAACCCTCGGCACCGCGACCGCCAACGACCTGGTCGACGGCACTTTGCTCCCCGTGGCCGACAACACCGGCCCCTTCGCGGTTGGCACCACCACCGTCACCTGGTCGGTGATGGACGCCGCGGGCAACACCGGCTCGGCGACTCAGCTCGTCACCGTCACCGATTCCACCGCCCCTGTCGTCACTGCTCCGGCCGCCGTCACCGTCGAAGCGACCGGCGTTTCCA
>MNWR01000060.1 GCA_001872725.1 Proteobacteria bacterium CG1_02_64_396
GACGGTGGCGATTCCGCCCTGCATGGCGCTGCGCCAGGTGTAGCCGCTCATTTAGCACCCCCGACCTTGCTGTGGGGGCAGGTTCCGCCGTGGCAGGCTTGGTACATTTCGGCCCGTAGTGGGTTGGTGTTCATGAAGGGTTTGCCCTGCGTATCGAGGCACATGCTCAGAGCGATCTCCCCAGCCGCCGGGCACTGCACCTTGGCGTCCAGCAACACGGCCCGCACCCGCTCCTCCACCAGGCGCTCGGCCCTCGGGTCGGTGCCTCGCCTGGCCTTGCTGACATAGGCGGGGGACACGCGCAGGTCGGCGGCCACCTTGTTCTGCGACTTGCCGGGTTTCGCGATTTCTCGCTCCAACGCCAGCAGCCAGTCGGGTTTCGGTCGCTCAGTCATCGCCGCCTCCCGTCCATACCACCTTCCCCCGGTGCACCACCTGGGCGACCCGCCGCAGCTGCGGAGCAGGGCCTGTGCATACCCCAGGGATGACCGTGTAGTACCCCTTTAGGCAGGTCAGAAACCCGGCATTAACCAGGGCATTCAGGTAACGACGCACCTCTCCGCCCTTCATCTGGTGGCGTGGTGTCGTGGCGTGGACCACCACGTCCTGGACCGTGCATTGACCCAACGGACGGATGCAGCGCCAGATGTCCTCCTGCCAGTCGCCCTGGGTGATTTCCCGCCCTTCGTCGTCGAGGCGTGGAGCCGTCGCGCAGCTCCATGTGAGGCACCGGAAGATCAGCCGATCATGGCAATTCCCGGTCGTCACCGGCTCGGAGGTCGCAGCCAGGTATCCGGCCTTGACCAAGGCATTCAGGTAGACCTCGACAGTGCGGGTGGTGAGCTCGCCGGGGCGGACCAAGTCGGAGATTCCGAAGGGCTTTGCTGCATCGGAAAAACAGCGAATGGCGTCCCAGATTCGCTGCCGTTGTGAGTTGTGGCCGGTCATATCGCGCTCCTCCGGGGGGGAGGGTTGCCGTCGTAAAAAGACCGATCCCCCCAGTCGGCGAGGGTGACGACCGAGAGCCCCTCGATACCGGCCAGATTGCGGAACCGCTCGAAGTTGATGGTCAGGCGGCCGGTCGATCCGTGGGTCTTTTCGAGGGTCGCGGCGAGTAGGTCGTCGGCGACCTCGATGTCCCGGCAATACAGATCGCGCAAGACGACTGCGTCTTTCCAATCGCAGGGTTGTGCCTGTTGCCACATCAGCACACGGCGATGGAAGCTTTCGTGTTGGGCGATTTTCTGGGGCAGCGACTCTTCCCCCATCAACAGCCAGGGGGCGCGCGATCCGTCCACCAGGTCGCGGAAGAACTCGATGGCAACGCGGCCCTTTTCCGCCCAGGTGTGAAACTGGTCGACGATCACCGGGCGGCGGCTTTTCAACAGCGCATTCGTGATGGCATCGACGGTCTGCGCCATCGTCTTGCGGGGGTCGACACCCACCTCGGAGGCGAGGTGGTCGGCGAAGGATTTGCGGCTCCAGTAGCTTTTCATTTCGATGTACGCAGCCCGGTACAGCGGGGCAATGTGTGCCGCCGCCGTGGACTTCCCGAGTCCGGCATGGCCGCTGTATATCGCCACGCCTGGGATGTGGGGAGGGCGATGGATGACCATGTCCATCGCCTCCATGGCCAGCGCCACATTGCGGATGGGCGCCGTTGTCTTAATCGTCTGGGGTGCTACCATGACTGCCTCCGTTGTACTTGTTGGATTGAGGCCCCTTGCCAGAGGGGCCTTTTTTATGGGTGGATGACGACCCGTTTACTGCCGGTCGGAGTGGCGTAGCACATGAATCGCCGCCCCCTGTAAACATCAATGCTGCCGTCCTCCCACTGCTGAATGCTCACCTGACGGCCGACCAGGCCACTCAATCTAGGCGACCAATACCAAGCCCCATCGAGTCGAATCCCCTTCTGCATCACCTTCCTCTTGACCGCAGCCATCGCTCTATCTCCTATGCCTGTGCTTGGCGTTGCCACGATTCGGCAATCGCCTTTTGAACGCGGTATTCGCTGGTGGTCGGGTAGGTCTTGAGCCACCGGGCATCCCCGTCGCTCAAGGTGGCCTGATCGGCCGAGGACAACCGCAAGAACCGCTTGTAACGTCCATCCGGGGTATCGCCGGTCACCACCGGCGCCATCTGTTGCTGGCGCAATACCTCCATCTGGCGGTCGACCCCGGCTTGTTGCTCGGCGCTCAACCCAGACCCCACCTGCCCCCTGTCCGCACGGGCAGCGATTGCGGCGGCCTCCAGGGCCGGGGTGGAGTGGGTTTCGTGGGGGGGCGGGAAGGTGGAAACCTTGGGGTTGGTCGCGGCGCGGTGGGCGAGAATTTCGCCTACGACGTCGGCCACGGCGGCCTTCTTGGCTGTATCCTTGAGCAGCTTGCGACCCTCGTCGGTCTTGCGCTTCTGGATCGCCTTGGCTTGCGCTGCCAGCTCGGCGCGGGTAACTCCCGTCCCGGCCAAGTCCGGGCAAACCGCGTCGAACAGGTGTTCGGCCAAGTCGAGCGCGTAGACGCGCACCTTCGAGATGTCGGTCTCGTCGTAGAGCACTTGGACTTCGCGCCCCGAGTGCAACCCCTGCTCTTGGGCCAGGTAGCTGTATCCATCGACCAGGATGCCCGCATCCTTGCGCACCTTGCGGACGCCTCCATTGCTCGGCGCCTCGGCCAGCAACAGATCGAGCGCCCGCTCGTCGTCTACCCGCAGCACAGTCCCCGTCCAACTCTGCACCTTGGCGGCGGGGCTCATCCCCAGAGAGCTGTGGCGGTTGTGGTGGTAGATGTCCTCGACCCAGCGGTCGCAGAAGGCTTGCAGCTCGTCGCGGGTCATGTGGATCTCGATCACCGCGTCTTTGGTGAACAGCCGTTCACTGAACGCCTTGCGCGACCGAATCGCTTGCTGCTCGGCCACCGAGTGGCCGAGGTACCCCGGCAACATCTTGAGCAGGTCGTCGCTAAACGTGCCGAAGGCTCGCTCGATGTGGGGCTTGTGCCAGGGCTGGAAGGGTGGGCAGAACTGCTGGTTGATCCCCAGCGATGGGAAGACACGCTGAAGGTGCTTGGACTTGTAGTCCTGGCCGTTGTCGGTCTTGGCAATCGCTGGGACGCCCCAGTCGAGAATCGCCCGGCGCGCCAACGCCGCGATGGCACTGGCCTTGGATGTGCGGCTGACGTGCAGCTTGAGCCGCCGCGACCACACGTCGATCACCCCGATGATCGAGTGCCGACCATCCCTCAACATCACGTCGGCGGGGGTCGAATCCAGCTCCCACAACTGGTTGAGCGCCTCAATCCCCTCCGACTTGCTGCCCAGCGCCATCATGTAGCTGTTCTTCCAAGCATCTGGATTGGAGTGGGCCAGGAAGACCTCGGCGTTGTCCTTCTTCCACCCCTTGATCCAAAGCTGCAAACGCCGCTCACTGGGGATTTCTTCGGCTGCAAAACGGGTGTTTAACAGGTCGAGAATGTCGCTGGTATCGACGTCGGGGTATTCCACCAGCATCCCGACCACCGCCTGATACATCTGCGGGTTCGAGTCGATCTTGGACTTGCCCTTGCGTCCCTGGTAATGCCCACCCAGGCCTGCCGCACCCTCTTCGTTGAGCCGGACCATCCAGCGCTGCAACGTCCTGGCGCTGAAACTCGGGATAGCCGCCTTTATCTCGGGGTCGATGTCGACCGAACCGTCGGCGTAGTCGTGGGTGAAACGGTGCATTGCCCGGTCCTTCGACAACCCCGACTGACGCTTGAAGCTGTTGAAGGCCGACAAGATCAGCAGGCGGTTGTCCATGCGCTCTGCGTCTTTGCCGTTCAAAGCGGCAGCAGCGGCCAAGCCCTGCTCGCGCACCCTCTTTTGCACCGCCTGGTCGACCTCTTGGGTGATCCGCCGACGCCGGGCGAGCGAGGTCCCTTCGGCCACCACATCGTCGGTGGTGACGAGGGTCGATTGGCGGGCAAGAAACAGGCGTGCCTCATCGGGCAGAGCGGTGATGGGGTACTCCCACCCACCACCTTGGCCGGAGCGGCGACGACGTGGCCAGTTCTCGCGTTTGGCGCGGGCATTGATGTTCTGAACGGTAGTGGGCAGGCCTGGAGCACCTACCAGTTTGGCGGGGCTGTAGTAAGGGGTGGTCATGACTCTTCCCCCATCGCCTGCTTGATTGCCTTGATCCTTTTGGCGGCCTGATCGCGGTCTCTCTCCAGCCGTCCCAGTTCGGCGGTTAAGGCTTCTCGCCCAAACAGGATCTGCGCGCCAACCTTGGCCGCCAGCCAGCTGGTGAGCAGGGTCGACTGGCAGGCTGCTTCCAATATGGGAACCCAATAAAAGGGGATGTTGTGGGCTTCGCGGGCTTCCGAAGACCAGCCGTCAAGCATGTGTTTCGAGACGTCGATACCGCTCATCCGACTCATTCGAGCGGCAATTTCCCAGCGGTCTCCATCGGCCAAACGCAGCATCTCGCTGACGATATGGGCAACCTCGGAACGCCAGTTCGTACCGTCACCGTCGAGATGCGCCGGTTTGGGGATTTCGATGGGGAGACGATAAAAGCTGAGTGTCGGCTGATCCGATGGACGGCGGGGTGACATCAGGCAGCCACCCCCTTCCTATTGCGTCCGTGCCCTGCGGTGCTATTTTTGCCGGTCGTGACGTTTCCGTTATCACGATTGGGGAATCGAGCGAGCAGCTCAGGGCGGCGAATCGCTCCGCCCTTGAAGGGTTGACCACCTTCGTATCGGCTGGGCCAGATGGTTGATGGATGGCGGCCGAGAATGCGGCCAACGATGGCCTCCATCAGAGGCCAATGCCGTCGCACCACGGTGCGTGCCGTGTATGGGCTCTCGTGCTCGCAGATCCTGGAGATCTCCCGCCAGTTGTACCCGGCTGCTTTGAGTTCTCCCCCGATCTTCGACGGGTGCCAGTCTTTGGATGTGGTAGTTGCCATCGCTTGTCCCGGTGCCGGTTCAACCCGGCCTTTTTTTGGGTATGTCAATTCCCACTAGCGGGAATAAACATAACCCCGTTCGGGGCAACATGGCAACCCCAAACGGGGTCATTCATGTTCGTTCAAGTTCATTGCGGGGTTATCGCAGAATAAAAGCGTGCAATAACAACGACTTAAGTCGAACATGAACACGACAATAGAGGGGGCCACATGCGTTCATGTACTTGGAATCTAACTTGAACGGGGAAGATCGCTTTTCGTATGCCCCGCTTGGGGCGCGAATTAGATCCGTTCGGGGCAATTCATCGCGGGAGTCTTGGCGAGTTCGCTATGGCGTAGGAACTTCTACGCTTCAGCGCTTTGAAACTGGCGAGCGGTGTGCCGACCTTCAGTTTTTGGAGAGGGTCAGTGATGGAGAGGGTGTTTCATTTGAGTGGCTGGCTCTTGGGCGTGGAGAAAGATCACCACACCCACGGGCAGCCGATGCTTTCGACAGAAAGGCTCTAGGGGAAGCATTGGCAACCGTTGAGGAAGGTCTACAGAAGGCCGGTAGATCTTTAGCTCCAGACAAGAAGGCCGAGCTCGTGTTGGTTGTCTATGACGTGTTACGGTCGGGAAATGTTGATCGGGGAAATGTGCTGCGGCTGGTGATGGCAGCTGCTTAAAACCACCAAGGTTGGGGGATTTGATGGATCATGGACTCCGCGACAAGATTGTCGCTCTCATGGCAGATTCCGCAGCAAATGACCAGCCGCCTTCTCAAGTCGTTTACGGTAGCGTGATCAAGGGCGATGGGAACACCGTCGTCCATCTTGTTCTTCCTGGCGAGCATGACGTCTCTGCCCTTGCCGCTATGTTTGGCGTCAACATCCCACGACAATCCTAGCGTCGCCCCCACCTCATAAAACGGCTGTTCCAGCGTCGTTACGATGTCTATCCATAGACATCATTTTCCCACTATTTCCCGGCTCTTCCCGCCTAATCCCGGTCTCTCCCCCTATGACAGTTTGTGTGTCGGGTCACACCCGGAGGGCTCCTCATCCTTGAAGTTGCGCCGAATCATGAAGAAATGGTGCCAATCCCCCGCCAAAAACCATCGCGCCGAGGGCGACGCTCCTACATCCCCCCCCGCAACCCTACCGATCATCCAACCCCTTCCCCGCCAAAATCCTCGGAATGCACTTTTCCACCCGCGAAACCCGCGTCTTGGACAGCTTCGGAGCGGCGAAATAAAGGAGGTAGGCCCGTTGACGTCCCGGCGTCAGCGCCTCGAACGCCCGCTTCAATTCGGGGCTTGAATCCACCCGACCCTGAAACTCCTCGGGCACGGCAAACTCGGCGGTCTCCTTGAGCGTCACCTTCAAACCGGCCCGCTCCGCCGCGATGGCCTCGGCGAGGGTGGCTCGGATGAGCGGTTCTTGATCGGCGATCTCGTGCAGGCTGGTGAAGCGCATCTGCCGAACCGCCTGGGTGTTCTCCCCGGGCGCGCTCAGCACCCCCTCGGGATCTTGAAGCAGCGCCCCCTTGAAAAACCCGAGCAGGCAGTAGTCCTTGAAACCGCCCAGGATGACGACATTGACGCCATTGAAGATGTAACAGGGTTGTCGCCACTTCAGCTCTTCGGTTAGCGGGGTGTCGCGCACGATGGCCCGCAGCGCCGTCATCTCCTCGCGCCAGCGCTTGGCCTGCTTCAAGAAGTGATCCACTTTGGGATTCGCGCCGTTCAATCTGCCCCCCTTTGGCGCCAAGGCGGCGCCCCCGTCGTGATTCGACCCCTATGAAGCGTCACCCCCGCGATGGCGGGGATGACGCCGGGATGGGCGGTTGAGGTGCGGGCACCACATCGCCCTCGCCCGCTCCACCCCTTGGCGCCGGGCCGCATCAGGAATCGACCTCATCCCCGGATGGCTTCTCATCCTTGAAGTTGCGCCGTGTCTTCGTCTTGAAGATCAGCCCCTCGGAGCGCAGTTTGGGATCGCTGGCGCTGTCGAACCGGAAGGTGGTTTGGTCCACGCAGCGGTGCAGGGTGATCGCCACGTAAAAGGTCTCGTTGGGCCGCAGCACACTGTTGAGGTCGATGCCGTCCGAGCGGAATTCAACCGCATGGTAAAAGGCAAACCCCTTGTCGGGTCGGGCGATCAAGCGAAAGCCGGTCAGCTTGTTTTGGGTGATGCGGTCGTAATCGACGTAGTAGACCAGGTGGTTGGGGTGGGAACCGTTTTGCTGCCGGTCGACGAAGAACCCCTTGGTCAGCTTGCCGGGGTCTTGCTCCACCCCGCCCAACAAAAAGAGATCGTAGTCGCCAATCGGGTCGCCCTGATCGTCGTTGATGACGAAGACCAGCATGGTGTAGCGGTGGCCTTTGGGATTGCCCTGGGTTTGCGCCGTCAGCGCCTCCAGCGCTTGGCGGCGTGCTTCGTATTCCGGGGCGGTGCCGACCTGGAGGCATTGGAGGATTTCTTGCACTTGGGGCTTCGACGAGTTGGTCGAGACCACGCTGCGCATGATCCCCTTTTCGTCGCCGGAGTGGCTGGCACCGGGCACCACGCCGAGCGCGATGGGCTCGGGCCTTCTGAGCGGACCTTCGGGCTTCAATAGGTGGACGCTGAGGTCGTCCTGCCCGTGTTTCACCGCTTGCCGCTCGGGGGTCTCCACAAGGCGGATCATGCTGAAGTTCAGGTTGGCGGCGGCCACCCGAATCACCCCGTCCGAGCCCGGCTCCACCAGATAGGTGTTCAGAAAGTCGTAGAACCTCTTGTCGATCGTCTGGCCGGTCAGGACGAAGGGGTACACCCCCGATTCGGCAAAGCGGTAGTCGAGGGTGGCGGTGGCCAGGTCGAGCTGGGGTCGGCTGCCGAGGCAGAGCCAATCCAGAACTCGCTGCCCCGGCTCCACCCCGCCGAACCAAGCCTTGAGTCTGCCCACCTTCGCCTTGCCCAACGCCGCCAGGGCCGAGCCGTGATTGGCCGGGGCCAACATCGCCAGGTGGCGCAACGGCGCTTGCCCCAGCCGCTCGGCCCCGTAAAACCGCTGGAGCCACTCCCGCACCACCGGCCCCCCGGTGGAGTGGGTGATGCACGAAAACGCGGCGATCCCCTCCCCGTCGGGGATTTGATCGTGGAGGGCGCGGTGGAAGGCCCTTGCCACGTCGGCAACGCTGACCTCGTCGTGGAAGTTGATGTAGCGCCCCAGCCAGATGTGCTCGATGGCGATCTCCAACCCATAGCCCCCCGCCTGGGCGGCCAGCGCTTCGGGCAATAGGCCGTAGGATTCGGTATCGGTGACCCCCCAACCATGAACGAATACGACGATCATCGTGTGCCTCCTGTTTTCTTCCTGTTTCCTAGGGAAACGCTGATTAAAGACAAAACTCCTTTATTGAAGCGCCTGAAATCCCCCCTGTCCTCCCTTTAACAAGGGGGGAGCTCACGGGGGAGCGTTCGGGTCGAGTGAGTCGGCGCTTCCTTAAGGAGGCACTGATTTATTAGCGCTTCCGAGCGACCCAGGGATGGGTCGCCAAAATCAGGAACGTAAGTAGGAGGTGACCCCGTCGCCGAAGCTCTGCTGATTTTGCAAGCGAAGCAAAAACGACGTCGCCTCAAGGCGCCTACTTTTGGTTTTTGCGTAGCGTGCTGATTAAAGGCAGGAGCCTTTAATCAGCGCTTCCCTAAGAATTGAATTTGTGCCACGTGTCGCGGTAGCCCCGAACGGGGCATCTCACTTCCCATGAAGCGTCATCCCCGCGCAGGCGGGGATCCAGTACGGACGTTCCACGCGGGCAGAACGCCCTGCACGAATCGTTGGGAGCATCGTGGCGCCCTTCCCCCCTTGAAACGCCCCGATCTTGGCACCCCCCTCCCCAGCGACCACTGGATCCCCGCCTGCACGGGGATGACGCCGGGGTGGAAGGGGCGGCGCATGGGCTGCTCCCGCCGTACCCGCGCCGTCCCGTCGTCGGCAACCTCCCAGGCAATCAAATCGCCCGCCACAACATGCAAGGCGGCCTGAACATCCTGGGGAATGGTGGTTTGTCCTTTGCTGGTTAGCTTAGTCACCGCGACCATGATCGCCTCCTCCCGCAAGGAAAATACGACATCCTTACCATCCTACCGAGGGGCAAAGCCAGTGCCGATCTTGGGATCGGCTTAAACCGCCGCAGGTAAAACCTCATCACATTTTCAAAATACGTTGCGCTCCCTACACTGGCGGCGGTTCGATCCTCGATCCACACCCCCATGGAGCTGCCCCGTCGATGCCCACCTCGCTGGAAAAATGCCATACGGCATGGCAACGGAGATTCCAAACACCGCCCCACCCCAAAAACCGGCACCTTCATAGGTGGGGGCGCCGTGTGGCTCAACTGCTTTGGGGGTTGCTGGCCTTCGTCGGGGCAGGCTTTTCCACCGCTGGCGCCGACGAATCCAAACTTCTGGTTTTAAGCCAGGCCCGGGTGCTGATGCCTTTTGCCCCCGATGGCCACACTTGGCACTCCGCCACCCTACCCCACCGCTGGGGGAAGGATTTGGCCGGATTCGACGGGCAGGCCCAGTACCGGCTTGAGGTAGACATCGATACCCCCGGCCAGCAACCCTGGTGTTTGCTGCTGCCCCACGTGGTGATGAACGCCGCTTTTGCCGTGAACAGCGTGCCGATTGGCAACAACGGCGGGGATATGGAGCCCCCCCTATCGCGCAATTGGCACCGCCCCCTGCTGGGTTGTTTTCCCGCCACCCTGCTGCACCCCGGCTCCAACACCATCGAGCTCCGGGTGGCCGCCTACGCCAACCGTTTTGGGCAGGTTTCCCAGCTTCATCTGGGCACCGAAGCGGCGGTGGTCCCCGTTTACAAACGGTTGATGTGGGCCTTCCAAACCATCCATGCCATCGGCTCGGCTCTGCTGGTGGTGTTGGCGCTGGTCATCGGCTTTTTGTGGTGGCGCCGCCGTAACCCGGCCTGGTTTTGGTTCGCCGTCACCAGCCTGTGCTGGGCCATCAGCGGCCTGAACATTGTGGTTGAATCCCCCCCCATGCCGACCCGGCTGTGGGAATGGCTGATGCAAAGCAGCATTGGCCTGGTCCCCATCTTCATGACCCTGTTCCTGCACCGCCTGCAAAACCGCACGCCGGTGGGGCGCGAACGGCTCATTTTGGGCATCAGCCTGGCCTTTTGCCTGACCCTGCTTCTTTGCCCCCTGAATTGGTTTTTCACCGTCACCGACCTGTGGCATGGCTTTGCCATTTTGATCGTCACCTACGCTGTGGCGCAGGTGGGGCTGCACTATTGGCGTACCCGCAGTTGGGAGTTCCTGGTCATTCTGATCAGCATGGGGGTAATCCTGCTCTTCGGAATCCACGACATGGCCATGCAGGTCAGCCCAAACCCAGAAAAATCGGTGTTTTTGCTGAATTTTTCAGTCCCAGCCTTCCTGCTGGTGATCAGCATGTTGCTGGTCAACCAGTTCGTGGTAGCGGCCCGAACTGCCGAAACCCTGAACCAAACCCTGGAACAACGGATTGAACAGGCGCAGCGGGAGATCGAACGCAACTACCGGCAAATCCTGGCTCTGGAACAAGAAAAGTGGGCCACCGAAGAACGCAGCCGCATCACCCGCGACCTGCACGACGGCCTGGGGGGGTTGACCACCCACATCGTTCTGCTGGCCGACCTGGGGCAACGCAACACTAACGTGGAAAAAAGCAAGGAGGCGCTGGCCGCCATCGCCAATATGGCACGGGAGGCAGTGGCCGAAATTCGCGGGGTGATGCACAGCTTGGACCGCCCCGACAACGACTGGGCCACGCTTGCCGCCGAATGGCGCCACTGGGGGCAATACTTGACCGCCCCCCACAACCTGGAGTGGCGCTTTGAAACCCAAATCGACCCCACCGCCGCCCCCACCACCACCCAGGAAAACCT
>MNWR01000061.1 GCA_001872725.1 Proteobacteria bacterium CG1_02_64_396
CAACAGATTCTCATCAGCATGGACGGACGGGGCCGGGCGCTGGACAACGTCTTCATCGAACGTTTGTGGCGCACGGTGAAGTACGAAGAGATCTACCTGTACGACCATGCCGATGGGGTGGCGCTGCACCAGGGGCTCGACCGCTACTTCCGGTTTTACAACACCGAGCGCCCCCACAGTGCCCTCGGCGGCAAGACCCCAGAACAGGTCCATCAAACCCACGGCGGAACCACCCACCGCCACTAACCGTTTACAAATTTTCGCCCCCAAACTGTCCAAGGAGTGGGGTCCACCCCACACACCGCCTGTGCCCCAACGGTTCGCGGACGGGGTCCGCTCCTACGAAGGTCGTTCGTGCCCCTCGTAGGAGGCCACCCCGTGGCCGAACACGATCAACCCCCATCGCACCGCCTTTGCCCGAACGGTTCGCGGACGGGGTCCGCTCCTACGAAGGTCGTTCGTGCCCCTCGTAGGAGGCCACCCCGTGGCCAAACACGATCAACCCCCAACCGCACCGCCAGCGCCCGGATGGTTCGCGGACGGGGTCCGCTCCTACGAAAACGGTGGGGATGCCCCGTAGGAGGCCACCCCGTGGCCGAACACGATCAACCCCAGTCGCAACGCCGGTGCCCGGATGGTTCGCGGACGGGGTCCGCTCCTACGAAGGTCGTTCGTGCCCCTCGTAGGAGGCCACCCCGTGGCCGAACACGATAGGCCCGGTTGCGGCGCCCCACCCCACCCACGAAAACAGACCGGCAAGCTTGCCGGGATGGCTTGGCTCCCGATGATCTGCTAGGTTCGCATCGATTGCATCGGAGCGACGCCCAGGAGCAGAGCTATGTCACCACCCCGCCGCATTTTGCTGTGTGTCACCGGCCTGACCCCCCAGGTGGTCACCGAAACCCTCTACGCCCTGGCGATAGCGGGGGATCGGCCCTGGATTCCCGCGAAATCCACCTGATCACCACCGCCGAAGGGGCCCGGCGGGCACGCCTGGCCCTGCTCTCCGACGACCCCGGCTGGTTCCACCGCCTGCGCAGCGACCACCACCTGCCCCCCATCGCCTTCGACGACACCTGCATCCACGTCCCCTGCGCTGCCCAGGGCCACCCCCTGGACGACATTCGCACCCCCGCAGACAACGAAGCGATGGCCGACTTCATCGCCGAAACGGTGCGCAAACTTACCGCCGACCCTGCCAGCGAGGTCCATGCCTCCATCGCCGGGGGGCGCAAAACCATGGGATTTTATCTGGGGTATGCCCTGTCGCTGTATGGCCGCCCCCAGGATCGGCTGTCCCACGTTTTGGTCAGCGAACCCTTCGAATCGAGCTGGGATTTTTTCTACCCCTCCCCCACCAGCCGGATCATCCCCCTGCCCAACAAAAACCTGGCCGACACCCGCGACGCCCAGATCACCCTGGCCAGCATCCCCTTCGTGCGGCTGCGCGACGGCCTACCCGAAGATTTGCTGGCCGGACGCAGCAGCTTCGCCGCCACCGTGGCCGCCGCCCGCATCGCCCTGGAGCCCCCGGCGCTCCAATTGGACTTGGCCCGCCGCACCATCCTGGCCTCGGGCAAGGTGGTTTCGTTGCCGCCGGTTCCCCTGGCCCTGCTGGCGGTGTTCGCCCGCCGCGCCCAACAGGGGCTGCCCCCCCTGTCCGCCCCCAACAAAGAGGTGCCCGATTTCGACTGGGGCGAGCGGTTTTTGCACGAATACCGGCTCGTTCGCGGCCCCATGGACGACCTGGAGCAGACCGAAAAAGCGCTGAAAAACGGCATGGATGGGGGGTACTTTTCGGCCCACCTTTCCAAGCTGCGCCGGGTGCTGAACAAAAACCTGGGCCCCGCCGCCACCCCCTACCTGATCGCCGACAGCGCCACCCGCCCCCGCCGCTACCGCCTGGCCCTGCCCCCCGAAGCCATCACCTTCGCCCCCTTGCCCGACGGCAAGCTTGCCAAATCCGACAGCCCCGCCCCCTTGGATGACACTGGCGCGTGAAAAGGAGAGACCCCATGAGCGCATTCAATCGGTTTGAGTACACCTGCCACGGAGGAACACCATGAGCAATCTGCTGGATGCCTCCAGCCGGGTGGCGCTGGCCGCCTTGCTGCACGATCTGGGCAAATTCACCGAACGTGCCCGGATTGCCGACAACGCCACGCAGGACGAGGCCAACCGGGATCAATACTGCCCCCGCACCCTTGATGGGCGGCTGACCCATGTTCATGCCGCCTTCACGGGGCTGGCGTTCGATCAGGTGGTCCCCCCCGAACTGCGCACCAACGCCAACCTGGCCCCTTTTGCCGCCTGGGGGGGCAAGGGGGCCGACGACTCGCTGATCAACGCCGCCGCCCGCCACCACCGCCCCGAAACCCTGCTGCAATGGATCATTGCCAGCGCCGACCGCTTGGCCTCGGGATTCGAACGGGAGGAGTTTCAAACCTACAACACCACCCCCGACGAAGCCCCCAGCCGCAAACTCAGCCACTACACCACCCGCCAAGAAACGCTGCTGGAGCGCATCCGCCTGAACAACCGCCCCGAAACCAGCACGTGGCGCTACCCCCTTGCCCCCCTCTGCCCCAACACCCTGTTCCCGGTGCCCGCCCAAACTTGCGAAAACGACACCAAAACCACCGCGCAGGAGAGGTATCGGGCGTTGTGGGAGGGGTTTCGACAGGGGTTGGACCTCATTCCCGCAAGCCACCGGAAAAACCTACCCCTGTGGCTGGACCACCTCGACAGCCTGTGGCTGACCTTCACCCACGCCATCCCTTCGGCTACCTCCGGGATCGGCGGCAAAGTCCGTCCCGACGTGTCGCTGTACGACCATTCCCGGACCACAGCGGCCCTGGCGGTGGCGTTGTGGCGCTACCACACCGACTTGGAGAACGAGCCCGTTGGGGTGCGTCAACAGTTGCAAGCGCAGTGGGATTGGAAACGGGAGTCCGACGATTTGGGGCAAGAGGCCTGGAACACACCGAAGTTTTTGCTGGTGCAAGGCGACTTTACCGGCATTCAGAACTTCATTTTTTCGCAGGGCAGCCAAACCCAAAAGCGGGCCGCCAAACTGCTGCGGGGGCGTTCGTTTTACGTATCGCTGCTGAGCGAACTGGCGGCCCTGAAGGTGCTGGAGTCCCTGGAGCTACCTGCCAGCAGTCAGGTGGTGAACGCGGCGGGCAAGTTCTTGATCGTCGCCCCAAACACCTCTGAAACCATCGACCGACTGCACACCGTGCAAGCCGAACTCGACACCTGGTTTCTGGCACACACCTACGGCCAATCGGGCATCGGGCTGGCTTGGCTTCCCGCCGCCGCCAGCGATTTCCGGCAAACGGCGCAAGGGGAAAACCCCTTTCAAGTGCTGATGAAACGGCTGTTCCAGCAACTGGACGAGATCAAGCTGCAACGGCTGAACCTGTGTGGCAACACCGCCCCCGCCTCCCCGGTCTTCGACGGTTTTCTGGATCGTTTCGAACACGGCGAATGCCGAATCGACGGCCACTCCCCCGCCACGGTGGAACACGGTGGCCTCTGGATGACCCCCCTGGCCGCCGACCAGATCGACACCGGCAAGTGGCTGGCCACCTGCCAGCGGGTGCTGGTGACCCGCAACAACCTAAACCACAAGACCCTGCGCCTGCCCCTCTTTGGTTATTGGGTCAGCTTCACCGCCGGGCAGGAGGAGACCGGCAAATTCGGCGCCCAGGCGCAATCGGGCGATTTGGTGCGGGCTTGGGATTTTTCCCTGCCCGTAGCGGCGGATGATCCCCTATGGAATGGCTACGCCCGCCGCGCCATCAACGCCTACATCCCCCGTTTTGGCGCCATCAACGCCTGGGAGGCCGACCGCTACCACGGCCTGGAAAACCCCGAAGACTTCGACCCCCACCCCGACGAAATCAAAACCTTGAACCACCTGGCCCGGGACGACCGCCGACCCGATCCCGAAAAACCAGATCGCTGGATCGGCGCCGAGGCGTTGATGGTGTTGAAGGGGGATGTGGACAACCTGGGGCTGATTTTCCAGAAGGGGCTGGAAACCCCCACCTTTGCCAAGATGGCGGCGCTGTCGCGGCAGATGAACGCCTTCTTCGCCGTTTATTTGCCTTGGCTGTGCGCCCAGGAATTCCCCAACACCTACACCGTTTTTGCCGGGGGGGACGACTTTTTTTTGATCGGGCCGTGGCATTCCACCCTGAAGCTGGCCCAGACAATGCAGCAGGAATTCCAACGTTACGTGGCGCAGAACCCCGACATTCATTTTTCTGCCGGGCTGGCCATGACCAAACCGGGGCTGCCGATCCGGCAGTTGGCGGATCTGGCCGAAAAAGCTTTGGACGACGCCAAAAAGGTGCCCGGCAAAAACGCCGTCACCTGTTTTGGGCAATCGGTTTCCTGGGGCGACTTCAACCTGCTGATGGCGCGGGCTCAAGGGCTGGATCGGGTGGCCCAGGAGCACGCTCTATCTACCGGGTACCTCTATGGCTTGCTGCACCTGACCGACATGGCGGGCAAGGTGGAGGAGCGCCCCGAAAACGCCCTGTGGCATTCCCGTTTTGCCTACCGCACCCGGCGGCTGATCGAAACCCAGTTCAAACAGATTGAAAACCGCGACGAACGGGAGGCGGCCCGACGGCGTTTGCAGGCCGAACTTGCCCACGAAATTGCCGAGGCGGGCATCAAGAAGCACACACATGCCTACAAAATTGCCCTGTTCACCCACCTGTACCAACAACGCGACTAAGGAGAGCCCCCATGAACCACCCTTCATCCCCGCGCACGCACGGTTCCTCATCCGGGGGGCAACGACCTCCGTACTCGGGGGGCGCACCTGCACCATCCGGTTCCTGGGGGCACATCCGCTTTACCAAACCCCTGGATGCCGAACTGTTCAACGGTCGGGCACAAGATGCCGCCAAGAAGGTGGCGGAGGATCGCAACCGCAACAAACCCACCCAATTGCGCCGCTTTTACGACGAACTGGTGTTGTGGGAAACCCGTACCACCCAGCAACCGGGCAAATTCGACGAATACCTCCCCTTCATCCGGATGCTCAACGCCAAGGCCGCTTATGCCGAGGGGCGCAAGCTTGTCGACCGCAACTTCGTCGATCTGCTGGCACACACTCTGAAAGAGGTCCAAAGCGCCGAAACCCTGACCACCTGCAAACTGTTCTGGGAGGCCTTCATGGGCTTCTACAAGCAGGAACGCGGCAACGACTAAGGAAGCGCTGATTTAATAGCGCTTCCGAGCGACCCAGGGATGGGTCGCCAAAATCGGTCACGTAAGTGACTGATTTTGCAAGCGCAGCAAAAACCACGTTTTTTGCGTAGCGTGCTGATTCAAGGCAGGAGCCTTGAATCAGCATTTCCCTAATCAAGGAGAACCCCCATGAAACTCACCGCCATTCGCAAATTTGAAGGTCAACTCGAATTGGTCACCGGGCTGCACATCGGCTCGGGCAACACCGAAATGCACATCGGCGGCACCGACAACCCGGTGCTGAAAAACCCCGTCACCCTGGAGCCCTACATTCCCGGATCCAGCCTGAAGGGGAAAATCCGCAGCCTGCTGGAGTGGAAGTTGGGGGTGGTGGGGCAAACCGAGGGCAAACCGCTGGGTTTCCGCGACGTCGGCCGTGTGCCAGACGCCGACCAAGAGGAGGCCAAAACCCTGCTCAAACTCTTTGGCGGGGCGCCGGAGGGCTCCAGTCAAGACATGAAGCTGGTCGAGGAGATCGGTCCCACCCGTTTGGCCTTTTGGGATTGCGCGCTGAGCCGCGATTGGGTGGCCGAAATGAACCGGCGCAACCTGCTGCTGACCGAAACCAAGATGGAAAACATGATCGACCGCATCCGGGGGGTGGCCGAACACCCGCGCAACACCGAGCGGGTTCCGGCGGGGGCAACCTTCGACTTTGCCCTGACCGTGCGCGTCCATAACAAGGAAGAACTTTTGCCTATGGTCTACGAGGGGCTGAAGTTGCTGGAACTCACCGGCCTGGGGGGCTCGGGTTCGCGGGGATACGGCAAGGTGCGGTTTACCCGGTTGAAACTTGACGGCAGCGACGTGTTGGGCGAAGTGGCCAAGGTCAACCTTGCTGCGGCCAAGTGAGGGGGCGACCCATGCGCACCTTCACCACCCGCCTGACCCCACAATCCCCCTTCGGCACCCTGTTGAAGGGGGACACCCTGTTTGGGCAACTGTGCTGGGCCATCCACAACCGCTGGGGGAATGAACGCCTGAGCGAACTGCTCGACGGTTACACGGCAGGTCGCCCCTTCGTAGTGCTGGCCGACGCGCTGCCCGCCGGGCATTGGCCCCGCCCCAACCTGCCCGGCCACTGGTTCACGCCGCTGGCGCAGGAGGACCGCAAGGCGGCCAAACGGCGGATGTGGCTGCCCCATGCCCACTTTGCCACCCCGGTGGCCGATTGGCTGCACCACTGCGTCGCCGATGACACCCTGCCAGGGGGAGCCCCCCAACCCCACCCCCACCCCCACAACAGCATCGACCGGCGCAGCAACACCACCGGCGACGGGTTTGCCCCCTACACCCTGGAGCGGCATTGGTATGGGAAAGATGCCCAACTGGATCTGCACCTGGTTTTGGACCAGTCGCGCCTGTCCGCCGCCGACCTGGAGCAAGCCCTGCGCGACATCGGCGAACTGGGTTTCGGTCGCGATGCGGGGATTGGTCTGGGCCGTTTTAAGGTTGCCCCTCTGGAGGAGGCCGCCCTACCCAGCCAGGAGGGGGCCAACGCTTGGCTGACCCTGGCCCCCTGCGCCCCGCAAGGGCTGGCCTGGAATGCAGCCCGCTGCTTTTACCAACCGTTCACCCGCTTTGGGCGGCATGGCGATGTGGGGGTCCACCGGGGCAACCCCTTCAAAACCCCGGTGCTGCTGGCCAACAGTGACGCGGTGTTGTCCCCGGCTGTGATGAACACCCCGAGCTTCATTGGCCAGGGTTTGGGCGGCGAAGGCAGCCTCTCGAAGGCCATCCGGGATACGGTACATCAGGGTTATACGCCAGTGCTGGGGATCAAGCTGCCCAAGGGAGGGCACAAAACATGAGCGAACTCGTTTTTTTCGAGACGACCGACAACACCATCGAAGTCCGTATCGAGCAGGAAACCGTCTGGCTCTCGCAAGACCAGATGGCGCGGCTGTTCGAGCGAGATCGCTCGGTCATCAACAGGCATTTGCGCAACGTCTTCAAAGAGGAAGAACTGGTGCGGGAGGCAACCTGTGCATTTTTTGCACAAGTTCAAAATGAGGGGGGCAGAACGATTACCCGCCAGATCGAGCATTACAACCTAGATGCCATCCTCTCGGTCGGGTATCGGGTGAATTCCAGACGCGGTGTGCAGTTCAGGCAATGGGCCAGCCGTGTTCTGAAAGACCATCTGGTGCAGGGCTACACCCTCAACCGGCAGCGCTTGAAAACCAACGCCGCCGAACTGGAAGCGGCCCTAAAACTGGTGCGGGCCACCCTCAAAAGCCCCGAGATCACCGCCGAGGCGGGGCAAGGTCTGGCCGAGGTTATCGTCCGCTACACCCAGACCTTCCTCTGGCTGCAACGTTACGACGAGGGGTTGCTCACCGATCCCAAAGGGCACCCCGGCGGCCTTTTGCCCACCTGGCACGAAGCCACTGCAGCCATCGCCAGCCTCAAAACCGACCTGATGGCCAAAAGCCAAGCCAGCGCCCTGTTTGGCAACGAACGGGAAGAGGGGCTGGCCTCCATCCTGGGCAACCTGGACCAAACCGTGTTCGGCGAACCGGCCTACCCCACCCTGGAATCCCGCGCCGCCCATCTGCTGTATTTCGTCATCAAGAACCACCCGTTTTCCGACGGCAACAAACGGATCGGCTCGTTGTTGTTCGTCGATTTTCTGCACCGCAATGGTCGGCTGTTTCAGCCCAACGGCACCCCGGTGGTCAACGACGTGGGGCTGGCGGCGCTGGCGCTGCTGGTGGCCGAATCCAAACCGGCCGACAAAGAGGTGTTGATCCGTCTGGTCATGAACATGCTTGCCGGGGAGGACTTATGAACCCGTTCATCGGCCACCGTCTGCTCTTCACGCCGCTGTCTCCCGTCCACATCGGCACGGGGGAAAGTTACGAACCCACCCACTACGTCATCGACGATGGTGTACTGCACGAATTCGACACCGGATCGGCCATGGCAGCCCTGACGGCGGCGGACCGAAAAACCCTGCTGGAAATCGGCAACCGCAAACCCGACGCGGGGATGATTCAGGCGGTGCAGCGCTTTTTTTTCGAACGGCGCCAGGTCTTGATGGCCCATGCGGTATCCCGCGTTGCGGTGTTGCCGGGGGTGGCGGGTCTTTACGCCAGCCGGGTGGGGCAAATCGCCAATCACGAATCGAACGGCGGCAAGGTGCTCAACAAGCTGGAGATCGACCGCACCGCCTTCAATCCGGTGACCCGACTGCCGGTGTTGTTCGGCTCCAGTTTGAAGGGGGCGATGCGCACGGCGTTGCTGGATGGGATCAATCGCGGTCAGAAAACCCAAGAACGCAAGGGATTTCACGATTTCCAGAAGGTGGTGCTGAAGTATCAGAACGAGCAAGGCAAGTTAGCCATGGATCTCGACCCCCTGCGTTTGGTGCAGGTTGCCGATGCCCCCTGGGGCGGCGAACCGGGTCTGCCCGCCGCCCAAATTCACTTAGCGGTCAACCGCAAGAAGGCTGCGGTGAAAGACGAAAAAGGCAATCTGCGCAAATCCAGGGCCGACACGTTGTACCAAATCCTGGAATGCCTGCCCGCTTGGCGGTACCGCGCTTTTTCGGGGCAACTCAACCTGCAAACGGTGGAGGGTCTGGCCGAAAAAAACCGTCAGGGACAGCGCCAACTCCCCGCCCCCCACCTGCGTTTCGATGCCCGCCAAATCGCCACCGCCTGCAACACCTTCTACCGCCCCATCCTGGAACAAGAAAACGACCTGCTGCGGGGGCGGGGTTACCTTGATGCCGCTTGGGATCGGGACCTCCAGCAACTCTTGACCCAGGCCAAATCCAAAATGGATCGGGGCGAGGTTTTTCTGCTGCGGGTTGGCAAACATTCGGGGGCCGAGTCGGTCACCCTCAATGGGAATGGGGTGCGACAGATCAAAATCATGGAGGGCAAAGGACCGGACGGAAAAAACCGCTCCAGCACCGCTGCAACCCCCAAAACCCTTTGGCTGGCCGCCAACGACCAGGACCAAACAAGTGGCCTCATCCCCTTCGGCTGGCTGCTGGTCGAAATCCACCCCATACAAACCGATGTTCCCGATTGGCCCGAACTGCAAAACACCTGCTCGCCCCACCTGGCCAGTGCCCATGCCTTGGCCGCCAAACTGCACGCCAAAGAGGGGGAGATCGAGCACCTACGCAAGGAGACCGAAGAACGGCGCCAACAGGAGGATGCGGTTGCCCGGCAAAAGGCAGAAAAGGCTGCTCAAGAGGCGCAAGACCTGGCGCAACACCAGGCCCGCCTGGAGGCTTTGAGCGGCAACCTGCGTCAGGTGGAGGCCTTCAAAAAGGGCTGTTCGGATCGTGTCGAACAACTGCGGGGCAAACTCGACAAGCCCTTTGGCCCCTTCTACCAACGGGCCAAACAGCTTACCGAGGCGGCGCGGGGGGATGACTGGACAGGGCAAGAGCGCCTTGCCGCTGCCCAAGCCATTGGGGAATGGCTCCCCAAAATCGAGCCGATCAAGCCCAAAACCCTTGAGGAAAAACTGGCATTGGCAACCTTGCGGGGCACCCCATGATCCGCCCCCTATTCACCCTCCTCATCCCCTCCTGGCTTTTCCTGCTGGGGGCCAGTTGGACGGCCGATGGCCTTCGGGATGGGTGGCTGTCGGGCACCCTGGCCGATCCTTGGGGTTTGGCCATTGCACTGCTCTGTTTTCTGGGGGGGGCGTTCTGGCTTTACCACGTTCGGCAGGCCTTTTTGCCCTTGGCCACCTTCCGGGAGGGGGATCGTCCGGCCCCTCATGCGGCATTGGTGCTGCTGGTTTCGCCCCCTAAACCGGAACAGCCCCCCATCGATTTGAGCGGCAATCTGAACCAAGACATCGCCGCCCTGGATGCCTCCCGTTGGAACTGGCAACAACTTTTGCGGGCGATTCAGCCCCACGTCGCCACCGCCAGGCATGTGGTGCTGATTGGCTCTTCGGGGAAGGAGGGCTCCTACCATCACCTTGAAACCTGCCAAACCCTGCTGGCGCGTTACCTGCCCACCGCCACCTTCACCCAGGCCCCAGCGGTCGATTTTCAAAAGCTGGAGGCGACCCGCGAAACCATCGAGCAGATTTTTGCCGACCTGCGCCAACAGGGTGTGCCTGAGCGGCAGATCTTGATCGACGTCACCGGCGGCACCAAAACCGCCAGCATCGCCGCCGCTTTGGCCACCCTGCGCCACCACCGGGTGGAATTCCAATACGTTGAAGGGGGAAGCGCCCCTTTGATCTACAACGTGGTGTCCCAAGCCCCCGCCACCCTGGACTCGTGATGCTCTACCTACTCAACACCCCCGTTTTAACCACCTACGGCACCTGGCGGTTTTCTGGCCCCCTGCCGTTGGATCAAGCCCGCGCCCTGGCCGCTCAGGGGTTTATCAGCGCCATTGGCCACGACAGCACCGCCCGCCTGCTGAGCAACCTGCTGGGGGTGGAGGTCAAGGTGAACCGGGTGGCGGTGACGCTGGGGGTGGGGGACCGCGCCCTGGTGTTGCGTCTGCTCAAAAGATTGCCGGAGGGGGGGGTGCTGGACGATGCCGCCCTGGCCGGGTGGCCCTACGAATTGGGGTTGTTGGAACGGGTGGATTGACCTGCATGGACCTTGGCACCCCCACGAAACGCACCGCCCGTGCCTGGACGGTTCGCGGACGGGGTCCGCTCCTACGAAAGGGGCATACCTTGTAGGAGGCCACCCCGTGGCCGAACACGGTCAGCCCCCATCGCACCGCATGGGCCCGGACGGTTCGCGGACGGGGTCCGCTCCTACGAAAGGGGCTATCTCGTAGGAGGCCACCCCGTGGCCGAACACGGTTTACCCCCCATCGCACCGCATGGGCCCGGACGGTTCGCGGACGGGGTCCGCTCCTACGAAAGAGGGGGACGTGCTTCGTAGGAGGCCACCCCGTGGCCGAACACGGTGAACCCCCATCGCGCCGCCCGCGCCCGAACGGTTCGCGGACGGGGTCCGCTCCTACGAAAGGGGCATACTTCGTAGGAGGCCACCCCGTGGCCGAACACGGTTTACCCCCCATCGCACCGCATGGGCTCGAACGGTTCGCGGACGGGGTCCGCTCCTACGAAAGGGGCTATCTCGTAGGAGGCCACCCCGTGGCCGAACACGGTTTACCCCCATCGCGCCGCACGCGCCCGAACGGTTCGCGGACGGGGTCCGCTCCTACGAGGGAGGGGGGGGCGTATTTCGTAGGAGGCCACCCCGTGGCCGAACACGGTTTACCCCCATCGCGCCGCCTTTGCCCGGACGGTTCGCGGACGGGGTCCGCTCCTACGAAAGGGGCGTACCTCGTAGGAGGCCACCCCGTGGCCGAACACGGTCAGCCCCCATCGCGCCGCCTGTGCCGGGGCGGTTCGCGGACGGGGTCCGCTCCTACGAGGGAGGGCGTGCTTCGTAGGAGGCCACCCCGTGGCCGAACACGATCAACCCCAGTCGCACCGCCTGTGCCCAGGCGGTTCGCGGACGGGGTCCGCTCCTACGAAAGGGGCATACCTCGTAGGAGGCCACCCCGTGGCCGAACACGATCAACCCCAGTCGCACCGCCTGTGCCCAGGCGGTTCGCGGACGGGGTCCGCTCCTACGAAAGAGGGGGACGTGCTTCGTAGGAGGCCACCCCGTGGCCGAACACGATCAACCCCCAATCGCACCGCCTGTGCCCAGGCGGTTCGCGGACTTCGGTCCGCTCCTACGAGGGAGCGCGCTTCGTAGGAGGCCACCCCGTGGCCGAACACGGTGGACCCCCATCGCGCCGCCCGCGCCCGAACGGTTCGCGGACGGGGTCCGCTCCTACGAGGGGGGGCGCGCTTCGTAGGAGGCCACCCCGTGGCCGAACACGATCAACCCCAGTCTCACCGCCTGTGCCCAGGCGGTTCGCGGACGGGGTCCGCTCCTACGAGGGAGCGCCCCCCGTAGGAGGCCACCCCGTGGCCGAACACGGTCAGCCCCCAATCGCACCGCCTTTGCCCCAACGGTTCGCGGACTTCGGTCCGCTCCTACAAAACCAGGTGAACACCATGCACATCCACATCGTTCTGGTTTCCGATCAGGTGCTCCCCAACCTGATTCCCGCCCTGATGGAGCGCCCCGACCGGGTGGTGCTGGTGGCCACCCCGGCGATGAGCACCAAGGGGATGACCGCCCGGTTGGCCCGACTGCTGCGCCGGGAGGGGATCGACGTGGCCATTCGGGAACAGGCCCCCGACGCTGGGCTATCCCGCATTCAAGACTACGCCTTGGATCTGGCCGCCTGGCTGGAGGGTGAACACCCCGACGCCCGCATCACCTTGAACGCCACCGGCGGCACCAAGCTGATGGCGCTGGGGTTTATCGAGATCTTCCGGGGGCAGGGGCGCATCCTGTACACCGATACCGCCCACCGCTGCATCGAGGTGCTCCCCGACGGCAAGGGGCAGACCGCCCCCCCCATCCCCATGAACGACGTGCTCGATGTGCCCACCTACCTGGCGGCTCAGGGGTTTGTGTTCGAACGGGCCGCCTCCGATGCCGCCGATTGGCGCGAAGGGGCGGCAACCCGTAAACGGGCGACCAAATACCTGGGGCAAAACGCGACCGCACTAGGTGGCTTCATCGGGGCGCTCAACCGACTGGCCGACTTGGCGTTGGAACCACTGCCCGGCAGCCGCGAGGAGCGGCTGACCCACCCCGAGCAAACCTTGGATCAACCCCCTCGGGGCGACTGGAGCAAAGCGCTGGGGCAACTGCTTCAAGCCGGATTGATCGACTGGCGGGAGGGCTCGCCCGCCATCGCCTTCACCAGCGTGGAGGCGGCGCTGTATTTGCGCGGCGGCTGGCTGGAGGAATACGCCTGGCACATCGTCAAAGATGCGGGCATCAAAAATGCGGGCATCGGCGACGTGCGGCTGGGGGTCGAAGGGCACTGGGGCAACAGCCCCACCAGCACCAACGAATTCGATGTGCTGGCCACCCACAACAACCAACTGCTGTTCATCGAATGCAAAACCCTGCGTTTTCAAGGGGGCAACGACAACGAGATCGCCTACAAGGTCGATAGCCTGGGGGATGCGGCGCGGGGACTGTTCGGCGCCACCTGGCTCTTGAGCGCCCGCCAGCCCACCCAGGTGCTGCAAGACCGGGCCAAACAGGCCCGAATTGGCCTCATCGGCCCCGATCAACTCCCCCGTTTGAAGGAGGTCGTTCAACAATGGATGGAGCCCAACCCATGATCCACATCCCCCCCACCTGGCCCGGCCTGCCCCTGGCCCGCTACCGCTTCACCGCCCAGGCCACCACCCCGCTGCATCTGCCCGACTACGCCGGGTCGATGCTGCGCGGCGCCTTTGGTCACGCCTTGCGCAAAGCGGTCTGCATCATGCCCAAGGGCGATTGCACCGGCTGCCTGCTCAAAACCTCCTGCGTATACCCCTACATCTTCGACACCCCCCTGCCGGAGGGGAGCGACCGGATGCGGCTGTACAAAACCGTGCCCCACCCTTACGTCATCGAACCCCCCGACCCTGGGGCCAGGTCGCTGCGACCGGGGGAAACCTTCGACTTCCACCTGGTGCTGATCGGCAAAGCCAATGCCCACCTGCCCTACGTGATTCACGCCGTGGAGCAGATGCTGGCGGGGGGGCTGGGCAAAGGGGATGGGCGGGCCAGGCTGGTGGAGGTGGCCGACGAGGAGCAGGTGCGTTACCGCCCCGGTGAGCCGCTGCAACCGGGGCAAGCCCCGCTGCGCCGGGGGGATGGGGATGCCGGGGCGTTGCAATTGGGGGTCACCTTGCGCACCCCGCTACGCCTTAAAAAAGAGGACCACCTGCTCACCGGGGAGCACCTGACCTTCCGGGATGTGTTCGTCCCCCTAATGCGCCGCATCGCCATGCTGGCCTACTTCCACGGCCCCGCCCCCATCGAGGTGGACTTTCCCGCCCTGGCCCGCGCCGCCGAAGGGGTTGAGGTGGTCCATGCCCATTTGGGTTGGAAAGAATGGACCCGATATTCGGCCCGGCAGAAGGGGACCATGCAGATGGGGGGGATGCTGGGGGAGGTCAAGTTTACAGCCGAGGATTTAACCCCCTTTATGCCCTGGTTGCGTCTGGGCATCTGGTGCCATGCGGGCAAAGGAACGGTGTTCGGGTTGGGAGGGTATCGGGTGTCCCTTTTGTAGGAGGCCACCCCGTGGCCGAACACGGTCAGCCCCCATCGCACCGCCTGTGCCCAAACGGTTCGCGGACGGGGTCCGCTCCTACGAGGGGGCGTGCCTCGTAGGAGGCCACCCCGTGGCCGAACACGGTCAGCCCCATCGCGCCGCACGGGTCCGGACGGTTCGCGGACGGGGTCCGCTCCTACGAAGGGGGGCGCGCTTCGTAGGAGGCCACCCCGTGGCCGAACACGGTCAACCCCCACCGCACCGCCAGAGCCCCAACGGTTCGCGGACGGGGTCCGCTCCTACGAGGGAGCGCCCCCGTAGGAGGCCACCCCGTGGCCGAACGGGGTTGGCACAATCGCACCACCTGTGCCCGGACGGTTCGCGGACGGGGTCCGCTCCTACGAGATGGGGCGCCCTTCGTAGGAGGCCACCCCGTGGCCGAACACGATCAACCCCCAATCGCGCCACCCGTGCCCCAACGGTTCGCGGACGGGGTCCGCTCCTACGAGATGGGGCGCCCTTCGTAGGAGGCAACCCCGTGGCCGAACACGGTCAACCCCCATCGCACCACCTTTGCCCGGACGGTTCGCGGACGGGGTCCGCTCCTACAAACCCCACCCATGGGGGAAAACCGTGGCCGAACACGGTCAACCCCAACACCACAAAGGAAAGGATCCCCATGCCCCACCGCCACGGACGAGATCTGCGCAAAAACCGTTTTTCCGAACCCTTTCGCCCCTACCTCATCACCACGGTCACCCGCAACCGGCACCCCTTGTTTCGCGACCTGACGGCGGGGCGCCTGTTGATCCAAACCCTGCGTGCCGCCACCCCCCACACCCAGACCCTGGCGTTCGTCGTCATGCCCGATCACCTGCATTGGTTGATGGTTCTGGGCAACACGCAATCTCTGGAACGGGTCGTGGGCGACGTTAAACGGATCTCCTCCCTCAAAATCGCCCGCTGGCGTGGCCAGCCAGGAGGCATTTGGCAATCGGGGTTTTACGACCACGCGCTGCGCGAAGAGGAGGATGTGCGCCAAGCGGCCCGGTATGTGGTCGCCAACCCTTTGCGGGCTGGCCTAACCGACCGTTTGGAGGATTACCCATTGTGGGATGCCGAATGGATGTAAATCAGCCACCCCTCGTAGGAGGCCACCCCGTGGCCGAACACGGTGAACCCACAATCGCACCACCTGTGCCCCAACGGTTCGCGGACGGGGTCCGCTCCTACGAGGGAGGGCGTGCTTCGTAGGAGGCCACCCCGTGGCCGAACACGGTCAGCCCCCATCGCGCCGCCAGAGCCCGGACGGTTCGCGAACGGGGTCCGCTCCTACGAAAGGGGCATACCTCGTAGGAGGCCACCCCGTGGCCGAACACGGTCAGCCCCCATCGCACCGCACGGGCCCAGGCGGTTCGCGGACGGGGTCCGCTCCTACAAACCATGGGGGAACCGTAGGAGGCCACCCCGTGGCCGAACACGGTCAGCCCCCAATCGCGCCGCCCGTGCCCAAACGGTTCGCGGACGGGGTCCGCTCCTACGAGGGAGGGCGTGCTTCGTAGGAGGCCACCCCGTGGCCGAACACGGTCAGCCCCCATCGCACCGCCTGTGCCCGGACGGTTCGCGGACGGAGTCCGCTCCTACGAAAGGGGCATACCTCGTAGGAGGCCACCCCGTGGCCGAACACGGTCAGCCCCCAATCGCGCCGCCCGTGCCCAAACGGTTCGCGGACGGGGTCCGCTCCTACGAAAGGGGCATACCTCGTAGGAGGCCACCCCGTGGCCGAACACGGTCAGCCCCATCGCACCGCCCGTGGCCCGACGGTTCGCGGACGGGGTCCGCTCCTACGAAAGGGGCATACCCCGTAGGAGGCCACCCCGTGGTCGAACACGATCAACCCCCATCGCACCACCCGTGCCCGGACGGTTCGCGGACGGGGTCCGCTCCTACAAACCATGGGGGAACCGTAGGAGGCCACCCCGTGGCCGAACACGGTCAGCCCCCAATCGCGCCGCCCGTGCCCAAACGGTTCGCGGACGGGGTCCGCTCCTACGAGGGAGGGCGTGCTTCGTAGGAGGCCACCCCGTGGCCGAACACGGTCAGCCCCCATCGCACCGCCTGTGCCCGGACGGTTCGCGGACGGAGTCCGCTCCTACGAAAGGGGCATACCTCGTAGGAGGCCACCCCGTGGCCGAACACGGTCAGCCCCCAATCGCGCCGCCCGTGCCCAAACGGTTCGCGGACGGGGTCCGCTCCTACGAAAGGGGCATACCTCGTAGGAGGCCACCCCGTGGCCGAACACGGTCAG
>MNWR01000062.1 GCA_001872725.1 Proteobacteria bacterium CG1_02_64_396
TGGAACAACAGATTCTCATCAGCATGGACGGACGGGGCCGGGCGCTGGACAACGTCTTCATCGAACGTTTGTGGCGCACGGTGAAGTACGAAGAGATCTACCTGTACGACCATGCCGATGGGGTGGCGCTGCACCAGGGGCTCGACCGCTACTTCCGGTTTTACAACACCGAGCGCCCCCACAGTGCCCTCGGCGGCAAGACCCCAGAACAGGTCCATCAAACCCACGGCGGAACCACCCACCGCCACTAACCGTTTACAAATTTTCGCCCCCAAACTGTCCAAGGAGTGGGGTCCACCCCACAGGGCGGCAAACGCACAAGCGGTCCGGTAAGGGGCGATCCAACAAAAAAGCCCGGCCAAGTGGCCGGGCTTTTTTGTTGGTGCCAAGAACCGGGATCAGAACTTGAAGACGCCGGTAATGTTGAGCTGGTGCATCTGATATCCGGAGTAGATGTCGTTCTTCTGCGGATCGGTCTGCTGCTGGTATTCGTACCCAACCGAGATCGAGTCGACCACACCGGTGCTCCAATCGAACCAGGAGGTGTCCTCCCAGACGAAACCACGATCCGGCTCACTCGGCGTTTCGGCGGTGAAACCCCAGGTGTAGTGGAGGCCAAACCGGATGGCGGTCAGGGCGCCTAACTTGTCGTCCCCGGTGTAGTACTGGGGCAGTCCCGTGGGGGTCACGGTCGTGGAATTGGCCGGAACCGACAACCCTTGTACCCAGAAATCGACCGCTTTTTGCGTCATGTAGCGCAAGCGGAATTCCATCATGTCGGACTCGCCCACCGGCTGGTACAGGTGGGAATCGACCGTATGACTGGTTAGCCCCCAATCGTCGGTGTAGTAGCGGTAGGCAACATGCAGCGCCGCATCCCAAGGCAGATGACGGGCCACCTGAATGGCGTAGGCATCGCGGGAGCGGGTACCAGGCATCTGCTCGAAACGCCACTGCTGGGTGTCGCTCCAAGTGTTGTTGAGCGGCTGATAAATGTTGTTCACCGCACTACCGGCGGTGGGGAACAGGTAAATCAGGTAATAGGGATCGGCCAAGTAACCGTTCATGTTGCGATGATTCCAGACCAACTGGGCGATGGTCTCATCGTCGATCACCTGGGTCAGGTCGACGGTGTACGAATCGTTGTTCCGCGCCCGGTTGCCCTTGCCCTTGTAGTAGCCGATGGAGGGGGTCCAGTAGTCGCGACCGATCACCGCCGATACGCCCAGTGTGGTGTTGTGCAGATTGAAATCCCAGGTTAGGCCGGCATTGACGGTGCGGGCCACATAGTCGAGCTCTTTGGAGTACGACACGCCGTAGGTGATGTCTCCGCCATCGCCGATGGGTCCTTGAAGACCATGGGTCAGCTGGATGGTCGGGTTGTACCTGACTTCGTCAGGACCCTCTTGCTCGCCGCCGCCCGAGGCACCCGAAAGGGTATCGATGCGGGTATTGGCAAAGCGGTCCACATGCCGCGAAGCGGCGGTGATGGCATCGATGGTTAAACCCAAATTCAGCGAGGAGGACTCGGCGTAGGGCTGAGTGATCGAGATCTTCGGGGTATAGATGTCGTTGCCGTGGTTGTCGGAGTAGATGAAGAAAGAGGCCTCTTCGAATCGCTCCCCTTCGGCCACCGCAGCCTGCGCCACGCCACTCATCGCCAGGACGGCGACACCTGCCAGCATCCAAGAGCGGGCAAAAGTCATCGGGATCAGTTGCATCCGCAGCCCCCTCCCTCTTCGCCGATACCGCCGGCGGCCCCTTCCCGGGATTCGAAGGTGTGATTTTCAAAGGCGCCCCGCTGGGGCGACTGACCAAATTGCATTTGGGGTTGCGCCAAAATTTCGCGCTCGTAGGGCATCACGCGAGTCAGCAGATCGCAGCCCGTCGCCCCTACCAAAACCCCGGCCAACACCAGAGTCGTTGGAATGATTCGCATCGCTTGCCGTGCCTCGTATGAAAATGAACCGTCGAAACTCGGTTATTGACCCAACAGACTGCCAACCTCTTGCCGCAACACATCGTCCTCGCCCTCGTGGTACCCCTCGTGAACGAAACGAACCACCCCCGCCTGATCGATCACCAAGGTCGTCGGCATCACCTTGACCCCGTACTCCTTGGCCATGGTGTGCTTGGGATCGGCAATCACCTGGAAGGAGACCCCGCCGACCTGCTCCAAGAACTTACGGGCCTTGTCGATGTTGGTGTCGTTGTTGATCGCCACCATCACCACACCCTTGGCGGTTAGCTCCCGATTGAGCTGGGAGAACACCGGGAACGACTCCTTACAAGGGCCGCACCAGGAGCCCCAGAAATCGAGGATCACCACCTTGCCCCTGAGGTTTTCGAGGTTGACCGAGGACTGGTCGATCCCGGGCAAATCGAAGGTGGGGGCGGTGTCGCCGGGGGAGATCGCCCAAGCGTTGGCAGCCACGGCGGCGGCCATTGCGATGCTGCCCAACACGGTTTTGATGTTCATGGGTGGCTCCCTTTATGTGATTGGATTCAAAGCGATCTTGATTGAATCAGTCGTCGTAACCGCCGCCGCTGGCACCAGTGGTGGCGTCGACCGGCTTCTGCTGCTTCTCGGCCCGTTCGATGTCGACGAAGTAACGCTCCCCGGTTCCCTGTTCGTACCAGCCCAACAATTGGATGGCGCCCCCGGGTTGCGGTGCGGTGAATCCGGCCATGGTGCCCAGCGCCGTCAACACCGGCGCTGCACCGGGATTGGGGGCGGTATAAGTGGCTACCGTGGTGCCTACCGCATCGAGGAGCTGCAACTGCACTGGTGAACTCACCACCGGATGGCTCCATGTCCCCGTCGTCATCGTCCAGCCCCATTTGGCACCATCCATCGTCCCATCCTCGGCATCGATCGCCAAACAGGTGGTGGCCGCCATGATGTGCATGCTGGGGTTCATCCCCGCAAAGGGATCGGTTACCGGTGTCAACGCAAACCCCTTGGCCCAGTTCGTGAAATTGACCATCCAGTTGTTGTAGCCAGCATCGGTTGCGGGATTCGCAAACGGGATCTGCATCCCCGCCGCATTGGTTGCGCTTTTCACCGCAGCAGCGCCGAACGCCCACACCGAG
Source organism: Proteobacteria bacterium CG1_02_64_396 (assembly GCA_001872725.1). NCBI lineage: Bacteria > Pseudomonadati > Pseudomonadota > Proteobacteria bacterium CG1_02_64_396. The sequence goes on from MNWR01000062.1 coordinate 3,094, forward strand.
GCATTGTAATTACCCTGTCCCACCTCAACCGTGGGATAGAGCTCCTTGGGGCTGGCCTGCAAACGACCGTAGGCGTAGCGGGAGGCCAGGGTGGTCAGCGGGGTCAGGTAGACCGTCACATGGCCGCTGCCATCGGCCGAGCCGGGAGGCACCGCCGCCGTCAGACCTGAATAGAAGACATTGGCGTTGGTCTGAACATTGTAGCTGACCCCCTGCATGTGGTTGGCGGTCAGATCGACGGTGATCCCGGCATCGGTGTCGGTATAGGTCGCCGCAGTCACCCCGGTGCTCACCCCGTTCACGTTACCGGGCTCCAAGGTGCGCACCACCATGGGGCGTTGAACCGGCGAGGTCAGATTGATAGTGAAAGCGCCGTAGGGGTCGGTGAAGGCATGACCCGATTCGGTGGCCAGGGTCTGTCCGTCTTTGGCGTTGATCTCAAACACCTGAACCTTGGTCCCCTGCAGCGGGATCATCGCCCCCGCAGTCGTCGCCCCAACATAGACATGCCCGGTAATCTGGGTCGTCGCCGGACCAAACCAAGGGACCGCGCCATTGGTGATTTTGTTGTAGTTGCTCAGGCATCCAGCCAACAACAAGGAGGCACCTGCCACCACCACCCATTTGCTCAAGCGCATCGCGATCCTCGTTTTCTCGTCAGATTTCTGTTTACCAAACCACCGTCACCGGAGCCGAGTAGGCGATGATCGCCCCGACCGCATCTTTACCCACCACCGTGACGTCGTAGCTCGTACCGGTCGCGAAGGGGAAGGTCAACAGGGCGCCGCCAACCCCGCCCAAGAAGGTGGGAACAGTCACCCCAATGGCCCCTCCAGCGAACAAAGAACCCCGGTAATCGTAGATGTATGCGACAGGGGTGATCGTGCCGGTGGCCGTGAAGAAAAATTCAACCCGACTGGGGGCAAGCGTTGTGCTGGTATTGGCCACCGCAAAGAAATGCGTTGCAGCCGCACCCAGATTGTTGAGGGGAGGCGTCACGGTCAGGGTGGCGGTCGCCGTCCCCGGAATGGTCGGAAGAGCGCCCACGCCGCTGCGCACCAAATTGACGGTTTCGGTTTTGGCCAGCACCGCCCCTTGGGCGGGGGCAAAGTCGATGGTCTCGGGAACGTAGCCGGCGGTGTACACCACGCCGCCTGCGGTGGTGGTCGTGGTTGCGTTGCTGCCAATGTCGATTTGAGCACGTGCGATGGCGGTGTTGTAGGCGTAGGTCACCACCCCGCCCAGGGTCGTCGTGGCACTCGGCAGCCCCAGATGAGGCGCAACCACCGCAGCGCTCACTGCGGTGGCACTGTACGCGTCCATCGCCAACACCGTGGTGGTATAGGTGGTCGCAGCCACGGTGGTGGTGGTACCGGTGGTGGTACCAGTACTCACCCCCGAAGCGCTGGTCGTGCTGTCGTGATCCTTCCCATCATCATCGTCCCCTCCTTCGCTCCCCTCGCCCCCGATGGAGCATCCGGCCAGCAGGCCCACAGCCGCAGCCAACACCAAAGCCGAGAATTTGTGTGCGTTACGATGAGCGTTCATGGGTTCCTCCACGTTGAGGGGGCGAGCGCGGAAAAAATGCCGCAACTCACAGCGATTCAGCCCTACTGCCCTGTCGATGAACAAAACCCATGCCAACGTATTTTTTGGAACAACTGCCGACGATAAGTCGTTGATTCCACACCACCCATACGTGTCTTTACAGTACATCAGCGTGCCCTTGGTCACCCAGATGTGGGGTTTTTCATCATTCTTCCCCCGATTCGTACCGTTTGAGCTTGTTGATCAGGGTGGTGCGATCAATGCCCAACACCCGCGCCGTCTGGGATTGGTTTTCACCTGTCTGTTGATAGATGTGCAGGATGTACCGCTTTTCCAACTCGCGAAGCGGGATTGGCTCGGGGGGAAAGCCCAACCCTCCGTTCGGGGCGGCACCCCCCTCTTCGTCGTTCAATGTGCCGGCCACATGACCGGGAAGAAGGGTCCCCTTTCCCGCCAGCAATACCGCCCGATCCACCAGGTTTTTCAGCTCGCGGATGTTGCCGGGGTAATCAAGGGTTTCGAATTTGCGCATCGCCTGAGGATCGATGGCGGGAGGGTGACGCTGAAAACGCTCGGCCGCCTGGCGGACAAATTGTTCGACCAGGGCGGGGATGTCTTCGCGCCGCTCCCGCAAGGGGGGCACAAGAATGGGGAAGGTGCTCAAGCGGTAGTACAAATCGGCCCTGAAACGCCCCTCGGCCACCGCCGCCTCCAACGCCTGATTGGTGGCCGCCACCACCCGCGCCCGCACCGCAATCTCTTCATGGCTGCCAAGCGGCACCACCTTGCGCGATTCGAGCACCCGCAACAGTTTGGCCTGCAGGCCGGGATCCATCTCGCCGATCTCGTCGAGGAAGATCGTCCCCTTGCCCGCCGCCTCGAACTTGCCCATGCGGTCCTCGACCGCGCCGGTGAAGGCCCCCTTGCGGTGACCAAAGAGCTCCCCCTCCAACATCGATTCGGGAATCGCGGCACAGTTGACCGCAATAAAGGGGGCCTTGGACTGGGTGCCAAGATCGTGAATGGCGTGGGCGACCAATTCTTTGCCGACCCCCGATTCCCCCAAAATCAGCACCGAGACGTCGACCTCGGCGGCAATGGCGATCAGCTCCTGCACCTGCTTCATGGCCCTGGAGCCGCCGATCATGCCGGTCAGTTTGCGTAGCTCGGCCACCTCGTCCTTCAGGTGGACGTTTTCGTCCTTGAGTTGATGCCGTTCCAGCGCCCGCGCAACCAACGCCGACAGCTCGTCGGGGTCGAAGGGTTTGTTGACGTAGTCAAAGGCCCCCGCCTTAAGCGCCTCCACCGCCGAGCGGACCGAGCCGTGGGCGGTAATCATCAAGACCTCGGTTTCGGGCCAACGCTGCTTGAGGATGCTCAACGCCTCAAGACCGCTCATGCCGGGCAACATCAAATCGAGGATCACCAAATCGGCCTCCTCCTTGCCCAGGTACTCGATGGCCGCCTCGGCCTTGGTGAACAGCTTCACCGTCCGACCGTCGCCGGTCAGGGTCATGTCGATCAAACGCTGGATGTGGCGGTCGTCGTCGACCACCACGATGGGTCGGTTTTGGCTCATGGAATCTCCTTTTTATTGCCTGGAACGGGCCATGGGTGCCTTCGTTGGGCACCTTTTTGTTCAAACCGGACCGGGCTAGACCTCAATGGCTGGGGGGGTTGCGTCCTCGGGGGGGTGCGCGGGCAGGTGAACCTTGAACAGGCTCCCCTCCCCCTCGCGACTGCTCAACTCGATACGTGCGCCGTGGGCGTGGGCGATTTCGCGGATCAGATGCAGGCCAATGCCGGTTCCTTGCGGTTTGCCCTCTTTCGAGGCCCCCTGCTCGAAGCGGCGGAAGATCCGCTCCTGATCGAGCTCTGAGATCCCAGAACCGGTATCGCCGACCTCGACCACCGCCCCCCCCCCCTCCTCGGGGGCGACGTGAATCCAGACCTTGCCGGTTTCGGTGAACTTGACCGCATTGCCCGCCAGATTGATGAGCACCTGCTTAATGCGATCCCGGTCGGCCATGATGGAACAGGGGGCTCCATCGGCGGTAAGGATCAGCCCCTTGTCTTGGGCCTGGGGCATCAGTAGGGCGCCGACCTCGTGAACCAAAGGCAGAAGGTTCAGCGGGTTGAAGCGCCACTCCATCTTGCCCGCCTCGATGCGCGACAGATCGAGCAAATCGTTGATCATGAAGGTCAACCGCTCCCCCTCGGCGGCGATGATCCCCGCCGCGTCGCGCAGGTCGTCGCCCTGAATGCGCCGTTCGAGTAAACGGGCAAAACCGACGATGGAGGTCAGGGGGGTGCGCAGCTCGTGGCTGACATTGGTCAAGAAGTAGGTCTTGAGCTGATCGATCCGCTCCAGTTGCCGGGTCGCCTCGGCCAGATCGGCGTTGAGGTTGGCCAGGTTGGTGTTGCGCTCGGCGAGCTCCTCCTCCTTGATTTGAATGTGGGTCCACTGGCGCCGCATCGCCTTGGCCAAATCCCCCAATTCGTCGCTGCGCATCACCGGCAATTTGGCAATGGAGGGACCATCCCAATAGCGGGCGCAGTTGGTCACCAGACCGAGCGGTTTGAACACCCGCCAACGTAGGAAGAAGAGCAGCAGCCCAATGGTGAACAGGGCAAGGGCGGCGATCATCTCAATGGTCTGTTCGATCAAAGTCCGGGCATCCCGTAGCGCCCCCCGGGAATGCAGCACCGCGAGGTACCCGGCATCCCCCAGTTGATACCACAGCTTTTGATCCTCCCCCTCGCGCCCCCCCAAATCGATGCGGACCTCCCGGTCGGGAAGTTGGCGGTATTGCTCCGGCACCTGGTCGGGAAAAGGGGCGGTCGACCAGAGCAGGGCACCCTGGGCATCGAACATGGCCACTGGTGCGCCGAGGATTTGCCCCAGGTCCATCAATTTGCTGGCGTCGAGGGTTCGCTCAATGTGGTAGACCTTGGTGCTACCGTTGGCCAGGGGGACCTCGGTGATGCGGGTAATGCCGTCGGTGGAGGCAACATATCGCTGGCTACGCCCTTGCGATTGGTCGCTCAAGGCGACGTTCATCCCAAATTCGAGCCAGATTTTGCTCTCTTGCACCGATTGGGTGCGGGCCAACAGCAGCGCCGCCCGCCGGTCGAAGGACTCCTCTTCATCGATCCATTGGGTCAAGCCGTCCGAGAGGCTCGCCAAATGGGCGCGGTCCTCCTCATCGATGACCCCTTGGATCATCCAAGCCAAGACCAGCGCCGGAATCACCGCCACCACGGCGATGGCCCCCAAAACGGGGGCCACGATCTGGAGCGACACGCTGCGCATCACGGCCATTGGGTTCTACCCTTGAATGGAAAGGGGCCCGGAAAATCCGGGCCCCGTGAAGCCAACAAACCGCTCAATCGGGATCAAATCCGTACTTTTGCAGCTCTTCGAGCTCATGACGATCCTCGTCGTCCTCGTGGGCCTGCTCGGCATGATCACTGCTGTCGTGACTGCGCTCGAAGTGGCTATCGCCTCCTTGTTCGTGGTCGCCATGGTCGCCTTTCTTACCCTTGCCGGAGTCGCCACCGTCGTCATGGTGGTCCCCATGATCGCCGCCCCGGTCACCGCCCCGGTCTCCGCCTTCACCATCGTCGCCGTGGCCCCCTTCAAACTCGTCGTGCTCGTACCCTTCCCCGCCTTCACGAATCTCTCCGCCCTCGTCGCGACGATCCCGATCATGACCGATTTCGATCTCTTCACGGAATTGGTCGAACATCTCGGGCGACATCATGCGGGCTGCCAGAGGGGCATCGTGTTCCCCGACCATGGTGAATTCGTTGGCGCCGATCATCACGCTACTGGCCTCGTGCTCACCCTTTCCTCGAACCTCAAGACGACCGCTGAGCAAGCCGAAGGTCGAGACGTGGGTCCCTTGAACATCCTCCACCGACGAAAGGATGTCGGTACCGCGCACCCCGGCAACCGCGGTCGGGGTTTCGATCTCGTACTTGGCGTTGGGATCGCGCACCTTGTTCACGATGATCCGGGCCTGGCCGAGGATCAGGTTGAGGTGGGTATCGGTAACCTGACCGGTTTGATTGACCTGATAACGGGATAGATCGATCTCGGCCCGCTGCCCCACAAAGAGGATTGAGCGGTCGACCATCACCAGTTTCAGACGCGCCTTACGCCCGGTGCGGAAGCGATCGCCCGAAAAAACCGGCTCGTCGTCGCTGACCGTGGCCCACAAGGCGTTCTCGGGATGCTGAACCTCGACCTCACCCCGCACCAACTCCACCTTGCCCACCACGAGGGGGGCTGCCCATACGGCGCTGCCGATCCCGACCATCGCGATGGTCAGAAACAACCGTTTTAGCACTGCATTCATGACGATGTTCATCGCTTGATCCTCCCAGGCCTTCATGCTCAAAACCGAATCCGCAGGCCCAGTTCATACTGTTGGTTTGAGTAACTGCGTGTGCTTAAGGTGCTCACATTGCGCCGCCACTCCACATGGGCATAGACACTGCCCTGATTGATCCCCCACAGGTCGGTCACCAAGGGCCGTTCGACAGCAAGCTTGGCCCTCAATCGCCGGTCCTGCCGTTTGATCCCCGAATTGAGGGTGCTGGCGGTCAGGTACTGACGAAAACGTCCATCGAGGATCAGGCTCATATCGATCTCGGCCGGTAGGGGCATCGCCCCGAACCCATACAGGCTCCCCTCGTAGTAGCGTTCGGCCTTCAAACTACGGTGCCGGTAGGTGGCGCTACCCCCAAGCTCCCAAATCGCGGTGTCGTACTCCCCAGCGCTGCGGGCAAATAGGGCGGCATCGTAGGTATTAAACGAGCTGAAGGTGGAATAGATCTCACGGGTTAATGAACCACCCCAGACACCCCAGTCGACATCACGCCCGTAATCGATTTGATAGGCGTCGAGCAGCTTGGTCCCGCCGTAACGGAAGTGGTTGTACATCAAGCGGAAACTACTCGTTCCCAAATCCCAATCGAGATTCAAGGCGTGATCGTCGACCCGCTGGGCGGCGTGGTTGCGATACAACTCCTGGTAGAAGTTGTAGCCGATGCGCAGCCCCCCATCGGGGACCGGAATCATCCGACTGCTCGCGCCAAAGCGGGTAATCCACGAATACCCTTTGAGCAACACCACCCCAGGGACATCGTTGATCAGGGTGATGTTGTTGTTGTAACTCAGCCCTTCGGCCAAAGAGGCCCGCAGGGCCGGCCAGCGCTGGTCGACCGCCGTCTTGAAGCGCAAAGCACGGGCCAAGAAGGCATCGGGGTCAGCCAAGATCGCCTGCAGATTGCGCCGCACCTCAAGCTCATCACCGTCTCGCCAGGCCAAAAGAGCCAAGTGGTAATGGGCGCGGGCGATGTCGTAGTACTCGGCATAGGGGGAATCGAGCACGGCCTCCCAGATGTGGCGGGCATCGGCTTTATCACGGGTCTTGCCGTAATTGATGGCGAGCAAACCGGCAATCTCGATATCGTCGGGATGACGGTCCAAGTAGGCCCGAAGGAACCCATGGGTCTCCTCTAAACGGCCCAACCGTTCCATGGCCTCACACCACCATTGCAATCCTTCACGATCATCGGGATTCAAACCAAACGCCTGATCGAAGTAGTTCAACGCCTCTTCGGTCCGCCCCTCTTGATAGGCAATGATCCCCAAATAGCGGTTGGACTCGGCCACGTGGTCGCCCCGGGCGATCAACCCCTTGAACATCGGGATCGCCTCTTCAAATTCAATGAAGTGGTAGGCGTCGACCGCATCTTCAAAGGTGAAGGACTCGGGCAAAACCACCGGCTCCTGAGCCGTATTCGGAGCGCCCGTCCCCTCGGCGGCCACCCCGACGAGGGGGGCGCCGCCCAAGAGGGCGCTGAATAGCAAGATGGTTGTGGTTTTTTTCAACATGATTTGTTTCCAGTCCGACGGATGGGTGGCCTGCACTGCCCGACCACGAAGACTTAACCGCCACCTCCTGGTGACAAACACCCAAAAGCAAACCCCGTTCCAAGTCCGCGACATGGGCAAGCCTCCTAGAAAAACCGGTTCGGGGCGACCGTCGCCGCCTTCGAAAAAGGCCGTTATCATACCCGTCGCCAGCGCCAAACCGATACCTTCTCGGCAACGAATTCCCCTTGGTTAGCTGCCCATTCCACCCGCCCCCTTTTCGGTCGCCATTGGCTCGACCGTTCGGCCTCCCCAAGGATGCCCATGAAATCGCTGCGTTTTCGCAACACCATTTTCGACCGCGATGCCTTCGATGCCGCCCTGCGGACCCTTGAACACGCAACCGGCCCCAGCGAATCGGATCGCCTGACCGCCCGCACCCAGGTATTGAAACTGGCCCAATCGACCCTCAAAGCGGGCAAGGATGAGATCCGCCGCCGCCTGACCCAGGGGGCCAACGGGCGGGTCGGGGTTAAAGGGACTACCTGGCTGATCGACGGACTGGTCATCGCCCTGTTTCACCACATCGAGCGCACCTGTAACCCCGAGGGGGTCTGCGAGGCTGCCTCGCAGATGACCCTGGTGGCGACCGGCGGCTACGGACGGGCCGAGCTCAACCCGATGAGCGACATCGACCTGCTCTTCCTCGTCCCCGAGGCGATCACCCCGACCATCGAGCAGGTGGTGCAGGGGCTGCTGTATTTGCTGTGGGATTTGAAGCTCAAGGTAGGGCATGCAGTGCGGACCATCCCCGAGTGTCTGGTCGCGGCGCAGGAGGAGATCCAAACCTTCACCGCCCTGCTCGAAACCCGCTATCTCACCGGTCCCCAGCCCCTCTACGACCGTTTCTTCGCCACCTTTTCAGAGACGATCCACCCCGACGATTTCGCCTTTCCGCAGGCCAAAATAGAGGAGCGGATCGACCGCTTCCGCCGCTTCGACAAGGCGCTGTACATCAATGAACCCAACATCAAAGAGGGACCGGGAGGGCTGCGCGACATCCACACCGTGTGGTGGATCAGCAAATACATTCACCGGGTGCCATTGGTGAAGTTCCTGATTGGACGGGGGGTGTTCAGCGAAGAGGAGTACCGCACCTTCATCGAAAGCCGGGACTTTTTGTGGCAAGTGCGCTCGGCGCTGCATTTCGTCACCGGACGGGCCGAGGATCGCCTGAGTTTGCAGGTGCAGCCGCTGGTCGCCGAACTGCTTGGCTTTAAAAATTCGCCCCGGCAAAGCGCGGTCAGCCGCTTGATGCGCCGGTATTTCTTCCATATCACCCGCATTCACCATCTAACCGACGTCTTTATCGAATATTTCGAACAGCAGGCCCACCCCGACACCACCAACCGCGTGCTCGACAACCTCTTTTGCGTGGTGGGGCAGAGGGTCAATCTGCGCCAACCTGCCTTATGTCCCATCGAAGAACCGCTGTGGATCATGCAGGCGTTTCGCTGGATGCAGATCGAAATGCTCCCCCTACACGCCGATCTGCACCGCCAGATCATCGCAGCGCTCCCCTTCGTTGACCGCCGGGTGCAGCTCGATCCCGGTAACAACCGGCTATTTCTTGAGATTCTCAAGGGAGAACGCTGGGTCGCCCGCACCCTGCAAGCGATGAACCGGGCCCGTTTTCTGGGCCGCTTCATCCCTGAGTTCGCCCGCATCGTCTGCCTAACCCAACACGACGGCTACCACGCCTTCACGGTCGACGAACACACCATCCTGGCGGTGGAGCAGCTGCGCCACATCCGAATGGGGCAGCTGACCCAAGAATTGCCCTATTCCAGCCGGATCATGGCGGCCCTGGAGCGGCCCGAAATCCTCTATCTGGCGGTGCTCTTCCACGACATCGCCAAAGGCCGGGGGGGCGATCACTCGATCAAGGGGGCGGCCATCGCCCGCAAGGTTTGCCAGCGTATGGGGCTCGATAAAGAGGGGCGCGAGACGGTCGCCTGGCTGGTGCGCAACCATCTACTCATGGCCCACACCGCCCAGCGGCGCGACATCGACGACCCGCAAACGGTGGTGGAGCTGGCCCAGCAGGTGGAGCACCCGCAGCGGCTCAGTCTGCTGCTGCTGGTGACGGTGGCCGACATCCGCGCCGTCAGCCCCAAGGCTTGGACCTCCTGGAAGGCTCAGCTGCTGCGCAACCTCTACGACTTCACCAACGAGGCGCTTAATCGGGGGGTGGCCGATCTGCTCGACACCGAAAAACGGGCCGAAGACAAACGGCGTCTGGTTGCCGACGCGGCGGTGCAACGGGGATTTTTGCGCAGCCAGGTCAACCACTACCTCAAGCGCTTCACAGCCCCCTACATGTTGCATTACACCGCCAGCCGGATTGTCGAACACATGTCGTTTTTGCTGGGGCGCCTCGAAAAAGAGATCACGGTTCATTTCGTGCAGCGCGACCGGGAAGAGGTCACCGAGCTGTGGTGCTACAGCGCCGACTTCGCCGGGCTACTGGCCAAGCTTTGCCAGGTACTGGCCAGCCACGACATCTCGATCATCCAGGCCCATGTCCATACCTTGAAGACGGGGCACGCCTTCAACAGCATCGACGTGGTCGACGCCGCCACCGGCGGACCCATCGTGCGTTTGAACCGGCTCGATAAGGTACGCCGCGATCTTGAAGCGGCCTTGACCGGCAAAGAGGTCAAACTCCCCACCCCGACTCAAGGCATCAAAAAGGGGCAGGGCTCCCCCTTCAAGGTGCGCCAGCACATCACCCTCGATTTCGAAACGTCCGAAGAGCACACCCTGTGCGAGGTGCAGACCCACGACTTCCCAGGTCTGCTCTACACCATCACCCATGTCATCTCGGGGCTGGGACTGCAAATCACCACCGCCAAGATCGCCACCTACGGCGCCCGGGCCATCGACGTCTTTTACCTGCAAGAGGCGCAGTCCGGCCTGCCGATTCAATCCACAGCGCTTCAAGAGCAACTGGTGACTGAACTGAATCAAGCGCTCCTGGCTGCGGCCGAAATCGCCGGGGTGGGCGAGGCGATCATCCAGGCCAGCGAGGAGGAGGAATACCCCCAATGAGCCGCAACTATTGGTTATTCAAAAGCGAGCCCGACGCCTTTTCGCTGGACGACCTGCGCGTGATGGGGCACGAGCACTGGGACGGGGTGCGCAACTACCAAGCCTGCAACATGCTGCGCGACGACATTCACGAGGGGGACGGGGTTTTGTTCTACCACAGCCGCATCAAAGAACCGGCGGTGGTGGGGATCGCCCAGGTGGCCCGCAGCGGCTACCCCGACTTCACCGCCTGGAACCCCGAATCGAAATACTTCGATCCCCGCGCCAGCGCAGAAAAACCGGTGTGGTACATGGTCGACGTCGCCTTCGTGGCGCAATTGCCAACCCCGGTGACCCTAAACCAAATCAAGGGTCACCCCGCCCTGACCGACATGATGGTGGCCCGCAAGGGGAGCCGCTTGTCGGTTCAACCGGTTCGTCCCGAGGAGTGGCGGGCGGTGCTGGCGCTGGGGGGAATCGGGGTCGATCCACTGGGGTGAACCCCAAAAAACCGGCTCACGCGAAGCACGCGAAAGGCGCTAACCCGAATTTTTCATCACTATCGACAAGCTCCTACGCGATCATCGGGCAAATTTATGAAAAATCCGGGCTAAAAACGGCAAAAAGCCAAAACCTCTTCCTGGGTTTTCTTCGCAGCTTCGCACGAGGCGCCTTTTACTTTTCCTCCCGCCGGAGTGACTCATGTCCAATCTCAAAATCGGTTTTCTCGGCCTCGGCATCATGGGCCAGGCGATGGCCGCCAATCTCGTCAAGGGTGGCTTCAAGGTCACCGTCTGGAACCGCACCCCCGAGCGCTGCGCCCCCCTGGTCGCCCTGGGGGCCAAGCAGGGTAAAAACCCCAAGGCGGTGATCGCCCATTGCGACATCACCATCGCCATGCTGGCCGACCCCGCCGCCGCCCTTGAGGTGGTGATGGGCGAAGACGGGGTGTTGGAGGGGCTGGAGCCGGGCAAGGGGTACATCGACATGTCGACCGTCGATCCCGACACCTGCGAGTACATTGCCGAGCTCTTCGAGGAGGCGGGGGGACGTTTCTTGGAGGCACCGGTTTCGGGCAGCAAAAAACCGGCACAGGACGGCACCTTGGTGATTCTGGCGGCGGGCGACCGCACCCTGTTTGCCGACGCCGCCCCCCTGTTCGAGGTACTCGGCTCCAAGAGCCTGTTCCTGGGGCAGGCGGGTCAGGGGGCGCGGATGAAGCTGGCCGCCAACCTGGTCATGGGGGGGATGATGGCGGCGCTGAGCGAAGGGCTTGCCTTCGCCCAAGCGACGGGGCTTGAGACGGCCGGGCTACTGGATGTGCTCGATTCGGGGGCGATGAGCAACCCGATGTTCCGGCTCAAGGGTCCGCTGCTGACGGCAGGCAACTTCGCCCCGAATTTTCCGCTCAAGCACATGCAAAAAGATCTGCGCCTGGCGCTGGAACTGGCCGAGGAGCATGACCAGCCGATGCCGACCACCGCAGCGGTCAACGAAAGCTTCAAGCGGGCCAAGGCGATGGGGCTGGGGGATGATGACTTTTCGGCGGTGATCGAGACGGTGCGCGGCAAACAGCGGTAGGAGGCGACCTTGTCGCCGAACATCCTTGCTACCGCATCCGCCAGGCGCTGATCCCCATCGCCACCACCCCGAGCAGGGCCATCGCCCCAAACTCGGGCAATAGGTGGACGATGTCGCCCCCCTTGAGGAAGACGTCGCGGATCACCACCAAGAAATAGCGCAGTGGATCGAGCAGCGAAAGCGCCTGAATCCAATCGGGCATGTTCCTGATCGGAAAAGCGAACCCAGAAAAGATCACCAGCGGCATCACGATAAAAACCGCCGAGATCATCGCCTGCTGCTGGGTCTGGGAATAACTCGAAATCAGCAGCCCCAGCCCCAACGTACTGACCAAAAAGAGGACGGATCCAATCAACAGCGCCAGCGGCTGCCCCCTAAAGGGGACGCCGAAGCCCTCGATGCCGATCCAGGTCACCAACCCCACGTCGAACAGCCCCACCGCCGCCACCGGCACCAACTTGGCCACGATCAGCTCCAGCCCCGAGATCGGGGTGACCTGCAGCCGCTCCAGCGTCCCCAGCTCCCGTTCGCGCACCACCGTCATGGCGGTCAGCAGCAGGGTGGCGATGGTGACGACGTTGGCGATGATGCCGGGGATGAAAAACCAGCGGTCGCTCAGGTTGGGGTTGTACCAAGCCCGCTCCTGCACCGTGAGGGGTGGGGTCATTCCACGCGAGACGCTTTGACTGAAGATGTTGATCAGCTCCCCCAAAATCATTTGCGCCGAGTTGGCATCGGAGCCGTCGACCACGATGTGCACCTGACGGCTGGTTTCAAAGTCGGGGGGGAATTGCACGATGGCCCGAACAGAGCCGCCATCCAGGGCGACGGCGGCCAGCCCCAGCGCATCGAAGCTCTGGGGGTGGAAACGGTCGGTGGCGCCCATGGCGGCGATCAGGTCTCGGGTGAGCGAACTCCCCGCCCGATCGACCACCGCCACATCGGCATCGTTGACATCAAAGGTGGCTGCGAAGCCGAAGACGATCATTTGCAAAATGGGGGGAATGACCACGAAGAAGCGCATCTTCGGGTCGCGAAGAAGTTGTTTGAATTCCTTGGCCATCAGGGCCGAGATGCGGCGCAGGCTGATCAGCATGGACGCCCTCCCCCGATCGCGCCGAGGGCGGCCTGTCCTCGCACCGGGTAAGAGACGCTGGAGGCTCGCCCCCGAGCCGAGGTTTGATCCCCTGGTCCCTTGGGTGAATAGCGCACGGTCCCCGGCTCCGAAATCGCCCAGAGGACCGGGCTCCCACACCCGAGATGACCGGTTGAGATTCTTGTAGGAGCCCATTGGCGCTCACCCTGAGCCTGTCGAAGGGCGGGCGATTGGGAGGCAAGAGCCGCTCCTAAACCTAGGCCAGTTCGTTGCGACCTCATCTCCCCCTCACCCCGCCAGCCCCAACCGCTTGGCCTGCTTGAGCACCGCCAGCAGCAACACCAGCCCCAACCCCGCCAACATGGCGGTCTCCCACCACAGAGCCAACGGCGAGAGCCCCTTGAGGAAGATCGCCTTGGTCAGGGTGACGAAGTGCCGGGGTGGCAAAATCACGGTGAGCCACTGCAACACCTTGGGCATGTTGGCGATGGCGAAGATGAACCCCGAGAGCAAAAAGGCGGGGAGGAAGGTCGAGACCAGTGCCACCTCGGCCGCCGCCATCTGCTGCCCGGTAACGATGGAGATCAGCAACCCCTGCAACATCACCACCACCATGAAGATGGCCGAAACCGAGATCAATCCGGCAAACGAGCCGCGCAGCGGCACATCGAAGAGCCAGACGGTGGCCGCCACCGCAATCGCCACGTCGACCATGCCGATGACGAAATAGGGGACCAGCTTGCCCGCCACGAACTCCACCCGGGTCAGAGGGGTGGTGCGCAGCAGATCAAGGGTTCCCTGCTCCTTCTCGCGGGCGACCGTCAGGCTGGTCATCAGCGCCCCGATCACCGCCATCACCAACACGATGGTCCCCGGCAGGATCGCGGTACGGGAATCGGCCGCCTCGTTGAACCAGACCCGGGGGCGCAGATCGATGGCGGCGGCAGGCGCCACCTCGGCGGCATAACTTGTGAGGAGTAGCTCGACAAACTGGCGCAGCAGCCGGGCGGTGTTGGCGTCGTTGCCGTCGAGCAGCAGTTGCACCTGGGCATGACCGTTTTGCAGATCGCGGGCGAAGTTGTGGGGGACGATCACTCCGGCCCAGAGCTTTTCACTGTGCATCGCCGCTTCCAGATCTTGACGCGACGGATAACGGGCCACCTCGAAGGTCTTGGCCCCCTCCAGGCGGGCTGCCAAATCGCGGCTGACCTGATCCCCATCCTCGATCACCACCCCGATGGGTGCATCCTTCAGATCGAGGCTGATGGCGTAGCCGAAAAAGAACAGCAGCATCACCGGCATGATGATGATCAGCGCCAGGGAGCGGCTGTCGCGCAGCATGTGGCGCCACTCTTTGTTGGCGACGGCGGCGATGCGCCGGGGGTTCAGGATCACGATTCATCCCCTTCCATGATGGAGACGAAGAGGTCCTCCAGATCAGCAGCCACCCCCCCACCCCCCGAGCAATCGATCCCCGCCCCTCGCAAGGCCGCCACCGCCTGGGTCGTGCACTCAACCGGATCGCACCCCTCACGCAGCCGCACCTTCACCCCCCCCACCTTGGGAATCGCCTCGATCACCTGGGGTATGGCCAGCAAGGCGGCCAGAGCGCGGCGGGGTTCGCTGGTGTGCAACTCGATCAGCGGGGTCGGCAGGGGGTGGGCGGCGACCTCCTCGAAGCGTCCCTCGATCACAATGCGGCCCCGGTGCATCAGCGCCAGCCGGTCGCAAAAGCGGGCCTCATCCATGTAATGGGTGGTAACCAGCACCCCCATCCCGGCGGCGGCAAAGTCGTAGATCAACTCCCAGAAGCGTTGCCGCGCCAGGGGATCGACCCCCGATGTTGGCTCGTCGAGAAAGAGAACCTGGGGCTGGTGGAGCAGGGCGGCGGCGAGCGACAGACGCTGGCGGTAGCCCAGCGGCAGATTCCCGGCCATCTGCCCTTCGGCCTTGGCTAGGTGCAGATGGTCGAGCGCCCAGGCAATGCGCTCGCGCCCCTGGGTACGACTCAGGGCGTAGAGCCCCGCTTGCAACTCCAGGTTTTCCCGCACACTCAGCTCGGTGTAGAGGGAAAAGCGCTGGGCCATGTAGCCAATGCGGGCGCGGGCGCGGCGGGGGTGGCGGTTGATGTCGACCCCCGCCACCTGCAAATCGCCGGAGCTTGCGGGGAGCAGGCCGCAGAGCATGCGGATCGAGGTGGTCTTGCCCGCCCCGTTGGCGCCAAGCAGGCCGAAGACCTCGCCGGGGGCGACGTGCAGGTCGACGGCGTCGACCGCGACGAAATTGCCGAAGCGGCGGGTCATCCCCTTGGCGGAAATAACGGGGGTCGTCATGGGTTCATCCTTGAATCCCCTCTCTCCAAACTTGGGGAGAAGGTTAGGGTGAGGGGGGGTGCAGGGGGGGTGCAGGGGGGCAATATCGCGCCAACGTCAGCCACGTCGCCACGCGGGACGAAGTCCCCAAGATCGATACCTTCGCCCGCGCGGCCGCCCCCTCACCCCGACCCTTTCCCCCTGAGGGGGCGAGGGGGAAAAGCGCCGTCATGCCTTTGTGAACCAGCCGCTCAACAGGGGTGTAGGAGCCCGGTCCTCCGGGCGATGCAAACGGATCGACACACAAGATCGCCCCCCGTTGGGTCGTGTCGCACCCCCATCCGACCAAGCCTTCGGCCACTCTCGCATCGCCCGGAGACCGGGCGCCTGCGCGCGCGGGTGGGATGGTGGCTTTCAAGGGGGGAAACGCCGCCCGTAACACAACCAATAAACCGATCAACTGAAGTAATTTTTCAATCACTTGCAATGTTACCCGCAGGTAACGCTTCATCTGCATACGCCCCGATCCAAAACCCCTTTTACCCCCCATATCCCCCCCCGTTTTCACGACTCAAACGGAACAGGGTCGCCTCGTGCAGGGTGGGTGAAGCGGGGGCAACGGTGAGGGTGGGATCGAACGCAGTCAGCCGCTGCGCCACCCCATCCCCTTGAGCCCACACCGTCAGGCTCGTGCCGGAGGGAAAGACCGCCAACACCCCTGGCAGATCGGCCATCATCCCCCGCCGCTGCCGGATCCCCTCCCCCTCCACCTTGAACATGACGGCGCCGGGGGTGGCGACCAGCTCGCCCGGCAGCCCCTGCCGGGTCAGACGGCCCCCCTCCAAAATCCCGACCCGATCACAGCGTTCGGCCTCCTCCATGCTGGCGGTGGCGACCAGCAGCGCCACCCCCTCCTCGCGCAGCCCCTCCAGCAGACGCCAGAAGGCGCGCCGCGCCAGGGGATCGACCCCGGTGGTCGGCTCGTCGAGCAGGATGGCGGCCGGTTCGTGGATCAAGGCGCAGGCCAGGGCAAGTTTTTGCTTCATCCCCCCCGACAACTGCCCCCCCCGTCGCGCCTCGAATCCGGCCAACCCGGTACGGTCCAGCAAATCGGCGATCCGCTCGGTGGTCTCGCTGTCGCTCAGACCGTGCAGATCGGCAAAGAAATAGAGGTTTTCGAGCACGGTAAGATCGGGGTAGAGACCGAACCCCTGGGGCATGTAGGCGAGTTTGGCGCGGGCCTCGGAGGCGGTGGGATCGACCCCAAGGATCAAAACCTGACCCTCATCGGCCTTGCGCAGTCCGGTGGCGACCTGAAGCAGGGTCGACTTACCCGCCCCGTCGGCACCGACCAGTCCGTAGAGTTCGCCGGGGGCGACCTGAAGATCGAGCCGGTCGAGGATGGTCGCCTCGCCGATACGCACGGTGACCGCAGCGAAGGCGATGGCGGCGGTCATGCGACGATGCCGGGGGCGTACGGGAGAGGGATTGCCGCTGCCGACGCCCGGAAATCCCCCCCGACACCCCTTTGAAAAGGGGAGGGTTGGGGAACGGCAGAGGAACTCCCCCCTTTGAAAAAGGGGAGTCGGGAGGGATTCTCAGCCCTTCCGCTCACCCCCCGCGCCACCACCCTCACCCCCGTACCCCCCCCACCGGCGCGAGCTCCACCTCCACCGGCATCCCGATCTTCAAGATTCCGTCGGGATTGGGGACCTCGATCTTGATGCGGTAGACCAGACCGACCCGCAGCTCCTGGGTCTGGACCGCCTTGGGGGTAAATTCGGATTGGTCGGCGATGAAGGCGAGCCTGCCTTGGAAGGGATGGGGCTGACCGTCGACCTTCACCGTCGCCCCTTGCCCCAGCTTGACCCGCCCTAGGTCGGGCTCGTTGAGGTAGGCGCGGATCCAGGGGTGGGCCAGGTCGGCCAGGCGCAACACCGGTTTGCCAGGGGCGACGACCTCACCCACCTCGCTCAGGTCGGCGCTGACGATTCCGGCGACCGGGGCCATCAATACCGTCTGATCGAGGCGGCGCTGCGCCTGCTTAAGCCCGGTTTGCGCCCCATCAAGCCGGGAACGGGCCCGGTCGATCTCCTCTTGCCGTGGCCCCGCCTTGAGCAGTTGCAGCGCCTGGGTGGCACGGGCCACCTCGGCTTGGGCGCTGGTGTACTGGGTTTCGGATTGGTCGAGTCGCTCCCGGCTGGCGCTGGCGCTCATGGCCAGATTGCGCAGTCGTTCCCGGTCGGCTTTGGCCAGCGCGAAGACGGCCCGGGCTTTATCGAGGGCCGCTTGGGCCATGGCGAGCTCTTCGGGGCGGGCGCCGGCCAGCATTTGATCCAGCACCGATTGGGCCTCGCGAACTTGGGCCTGCATCTGGGCCAGCGCCAATTGGGCGTCTCGGTCGTCGAGCCGAACCAGCACCTGCCCCGCTGCCACCGTTTGCCCCTCGTGCGCCTCGATGGCTTTGATCCGCCCTGGGATTTCAAACCCCAGTGCCGACTCGTGCACCTCCACCGTGCCGGAGCAAACGATGGCGGCGGCGTTCGTGGAGGGGGACCAGGGCCAGTCGCAACCGGTCAGGAGGGGGGGGATGAACAAAGCGGCCAGCAACCAACGGGGCATCGCAAACTCCAGTGGTGTTCGGGCGGTGAACGGCAACCCCATCTTGACCCATCCGCCGAGGGGTTGCATCCCCTCAGCGGATGGGCTATGTTCACTCATGTTCACCTATTAAGAACAACGGTATACACCGAGGTCTGTCATGCCGATCCCCGCGCCCCGCCAAATCAAATTGCTCGATTTTCTGCGCCGCCAACAAAGCGAAACCGGCCAAGCCCCTTCGTATCGCGAGATCGCCGAGGCGATGGGCTGGGCCTCGACCAACGCGGTTTCTAAGGCGCTCAAAGAGCTTGAGAATGAGGGGCTGATCCGCCGCCTGCCGGGGCGCAACCGGGCCATTCAGGTGATGGGGGGTGAACACGCCGGGCAGGTGCGGTTGGTCGGGAGTATCGCGGCGGGCCGTCCCATCGAGGCGATTGAAAACCCCGACTGGATCGAAATCCCCCCCTTCATGATGGGGCGGAGCGATACCTACGCGCTGACAGTGCGGGGCGATTCGATGTGCGAAGACGGCATCCTCGACGGCGACATCGTCCTGGTCGAAAGCCGTTCGGTGGCCGAAAACGGCGAAATCGTCGTCGCCCTGATCGACCGGGAAGAGGCGACCCTCAAACGGTTTTACATCAAAGGGGGGCAGGTCACACTGATCCCCGCCAACAGCACGATGGCCCCCATGCACTACCCCGCCGACCGGGTGACCATCCAAGGGGTGGTGATCGGTCAAATGCGCAGCTATCTGGGGCCACAGCCCTATATCAGCGCCGGGAGGTACGGACGATGAACACCCATGTTGCCGCCATCGCCTTTCCCGATTTGCCCCTGGCCGCCCTCAAGCGCAAGGGGATCGATGTTCACCTTAAGGCGACCGCTGTCATTCAAGGGGGGGTGGTGATTTGGGCCAACGCCTCGGCCCGCCGCCTGGGGGCGCTCCCCAGCACCCCGCTGGCGGCTTTGCCTTCGGTGGTGGCCTGCCACCGCCGCGCCAAAGATTTCGAGGCCCAGATCAAGGCCGAGATCGGGCAAAAACTGCGCGAGCTCACCCAGCGGGTCGAGGAGGACGGCGAAGGTTGGATCATCGACTTTTCCCAGTCCGAACCGGTCGTCGCACCGGCGCTGACCTTCGATCGACTCTGGCGCGATCTGGCCGATTTGAGCGGGGTCTTCCCGGTCGGCGGCTTGGGGCCCAACCGTTTGGTCGCTCAGGTGGCCCGAGGGGCGGCTTTGTCGGCGGGAAGTGGCTGGTTGCGGGTGATGCCGGGGGGGGAGGCCCGCTTTATGGCCCCGCTTTCGATTGATTTGCTGCCCCAGTTAAACGGCGAGGACCGCACCACCCTCAAGCAGGCGGGAATCGCCACCATCGGTGACATCGCCTCCACCTCCGCCGCCCGGCTGGTTGCCCTGTGTGGCCCCCAGGCGATGGGATGGCGGGCGCTCAGCCGGGGGGTCGACCCCAGTCGTATCGAGATGGAGCCGATCCCCCCTTCGCTGGGCCACCGATTCTTTCCCGAAAACGGCGACGACATGGCTGCCGTGCAGCGTCGGGTGGTCGAAATCTGCCGCGCCTGGCATGCCGCCCTTCAAGCCGAAGGGCTGGCCCCCTCCACCCTGCATCTTGAGATCGTCGATCGGGATGGACTGCAACGCAGCCGCATGATCCGCCTGCCCCAGCAGCCGCTGGGTCCGGTCGACCTGACCCTGTTGGTGGTGCGCGAATTGGAACGGTTGGGGCGGGGGATGGGGGTGTGGCGAGAGGTTGTCCTTGAGGTCGCCGACGCCGAGGTGCCCGACCGCGAGGCGACCTCGTGGCATGAGGGGCAAATGGGGAGTGAGGGGCGTCGTGGTGGGCATCGCCAGCGCAAGGGGGGGGCGGTGTTGCCCTTGGTGCAGGGGCAGTCGTAACGGGGGCCGAGTGGCCAATCGGGAGCGTCGACGTTGGGGGCTGCTCAGCCCCCCTTACGGCACCACCTTCTTGCCAAAACGATTGGAGGTCATGCTGGTGGTGCGACCGCCGTTGCGCTCCCGCCAGAGGCGGTGTTTGTTCATGATCTCGACCACCTCTTTAGGATCGTCGGTCACGTTGATGAGGTTGCAATCCTCTTTGGCGATCATCCCCATCGGCACCAGCACGTCGTCCATCCACTTGAGCAGTCCGCTCCAATACTCCGAACCGAACAGCACCAGTGGCATGGGCTCAACCTTCATGGTCTGCATCAAGGTGAGCGCCTCGAAAAACTCGTCCAGGGTGCCGAAACCACCCGGCATACAGACATAGCCCATCGAGTACTTCACGAACATCACCTTGCGGGCGAAGAAGTAGCGGAATTCCAAGGAGAGGTTTTGGTACTTGTTGGGGTTTTGTTCGTGGGGCAACTCGATGTTCAGCCCCACCGACATCGCCTCGTTTTTGATGGCGCCGCGGTTGCCCGCTTCCATGATGCCGCCGCCGCCACCGGTGATGATGGCAAAGCCGTTTTTCGAAAGCAGGTCGGCAACCTGCACCGCTTTTTTGTAGTACTTGTCGCTCGGTTTGGTCCGAGCCGAACCAAAGATCGAAACGGCGTAACCGATGTCGGACAGCTCCTCGAACCCCTCAACGAACTCCCCCATGATGCGAAAGATCCGCCAAGACTCGCTGCCGCGAAAATCATCGACCATGGGACTGACCTCTAGATTTGCCGTAGGTGAAGGTAAAAAGCTTGGTTGCTGGGCTATCCCCCAAGCATGGATGAACCGCCCCCTCCCCTTCAAATCCTTTTGCCGCCAGCAAACGACCGTTGAAGGGGGATTCCCATGACCCGACGCATCCTGCACATCGACATGGATGCCTTTTACGCCTCCGTGGAGCTGCTGCGCCGCCCCGACCTCAAGGGCAAGCCGGTGGTCATCGGCGGCCCCGGTGGGGCGACGGCGCGGGGGGTGGTTTCGACCGCCACCTACGAGGCACGCGAGTTTGGCATCCACTCGGGCATGGCGCTGAAGACGGCGCACCGCCTTTGTCCGCAAGCGGTCTTCCTCCCCACCGATTTTGTCGCCTACCGGGCCGCCTCCACCCTGATCGGCGAGGTTTTGCAGGGGTACAGCGATCTGATTCAACCGCTGGGGCTCGACGAGGCCTTCCTCGACATCAGTCACGACCCGACCCCCTCCGACCTGCTGGGGGGCAAGCTCAAACGGCAGGTGTTCGAGTCGACCGGCCTGACCGGCTCGGTGGGAATCGCCCCCAACAAACTGTTGGCCAAGATTGGATCCGACCTCGAAAAACCGGATGGGCTGACGATCTTGAGCCTGGAGGATGTCCCCCAACGCATTTGGCCCTTGGCGGTACGCAAACTCTGGGGGGTGGGACCGCGCACCGCCGAGATCCTGCACACCATGGGGATCAATACCATCGGCGATCTGGCGGCCCGTCCGGTTGATGTTCTGGTCGACCGCTTCGGCCCCAGCCACGGCCACTACCTGAGCCGCGCCGCCCATGGGTTGGACGACACCGAACTGAGCACCGACCGGGAGCCCAGGTCGATCAGCCGGGAGACCACCTTCGACAGCGATGTTGGGGATTGGCAAACCCTGGCAAGTGCCCTGGCCGAGCAATGCCGGGATGTGGTGGCACGGATGCAGCGCAAGGGGTACCGCTGCCGTTCGGTGGGGATCAAACTTCGGCTGGCCGACTTTTCGACCTTCACCCGAGCCGTGACCCTGCACACCCCGAGCGAAGATCTAGAGACGATCCGCAAGAGCGCCTTCGCCTGCCTCAAGCGGGCGCCGCTGACCCAAAAGGTGCGACTGGTCGGAATGCGGGTCGCCGCCCTGATGCCCCGCGATGCCGTCCACCACCTGCGTGCCGCTCCGGTTTTGCCTGGTTTTGAATCCTTCGCCCCGTGACCTTTGTCGAGCGTTCCCACCATGACCCCTCTCCCATCCGCGACCCCTTCCCCCATCCGCGCCGTTTTGTTCGACTACGGCGGAGTGATCGCCGAAGAGGGATTCCGGGCTGGACTTTTTGCTCTGGCGGGCCGACAGGGTTTGGACCCCATGACCCTGCTGCTGGCTGGCGCCGATGCGGTTTATTCCAGCGGATTTGTGCTGGGGCAGGCCGATGAACGCAAATTCTGGGCGCAGCTACGGGAAGAAACCGGCTTGCAGGGGAGTGACGAGGCGCTGACCGGGGAGATTCTCCCCCGCTTTACCCTGCGTCCGGCCATGCTCGACCTGGTGGCACAGCTAAAGGATCGGGGTTTGCTGGTGGGGATTTTGAGCGACCAAACCGACTGGCTTGAACGTCTTGAAGTCCGCGATCGCTTCTTTCACCACTTCGACCGGGTGTTCAACTCGTGGCACTGGGGCAAGGGCAAACGGGATGTCACCTTCTTCACCGAGGTCGCAGCCGACCTGGGTTTGGCGCCCGGTCAGATCCTCTTTATCGACGATCTGCCAGGGAATGTGGCGCGGGCGCAGCAGGCGGGGATGCGGGCGATCCTCTACCCCGAGGAGGGGGGGATCGCGGGGTTGGTCGAGGCGGGGCTAAGGGGGTGAGGTTTCCCTAAAACCCCCACCGCACATACCCGTACGGCCCCCGGAATTCGGTACGAAAGTCCCCCAGCATGGCGTAGGTCCCCGAGGCGCCGAAGGTCGCTTCGAAACGCTGGTAGCGATAGCCCCAGCCCAGCTTGAGGATGTTCCTCCCCCCGAAGCGCCAGGTCTCATCGGCGCCGAATTCCGCCTCTAAGTGCCAGGCAGTGCCCCTATCCATCAGGCTTTCGCCCGCACCGATGAAGCCCCCGGTGCGCAAGGTGGCGGTGGTCTGGTCGAGGAAGGCGCCGGTGGGTTGAACGAGGCCGTACCCCGCCTTGACCCGGTAGCTCAGGTGCACCCCCTCGGTGTCACGGATGGGGGGCGGCTCGCTCTGGAAGAGGGCCTGAATGAAATGGCCCCGATAGGCCATCTCTTGGAACCCGGCGATCACGGCGGTGTTGGGGCTGGCGGTGTTCACAACGTAGAGGTCCTGGGGAATGGCGTAGCCGACGTAGCGGTAACCGAGCCCCCAGCGCCCGGCGTAGATCAGGTTGGCCTCCTGATCGTTATAGATCGACTCGAAGGTGCCAGTGCCGGTCAGGCCGGCGTTGTTGGCCCCGATGATGACCCCCGAAAAACTCCCCTGGGTGCGGCGGTATTGAAATTCGAGATTGGGGAGCAGATCGACCACATCGATGGCCATTTTGAGGTACGTCACCGCCTTGGCCCCGTCACTCCCCCCCTGAGCCTGCTGCACGTAGTCGATCCCGGTGCGCAGCCACTTCCAGCCGAACTTGGCCCGTCCCTCGTAAGCGGGGGCGTCGGCGATGGCGTAGTCGACCTTGATGGCATTGGTGCCGAAACGGTTGGCCGCCAAACTCGACTGCTTCCAGTCGGCCCACCACGCCACCGCCTCGACATCAGCCCACAGCCCCGGCGCCGATTGAAATTCACGCACCACCTCGCGGCCGACATCGGCAGCGGTGAGGTCGGAGGAGTCGGCATAGGTCAACCCTGCGCCCAACACCCCCACCCCCATGGCCATCCACCTTCCCCAACAAGGGCTATATGCAAACAACACGTTCCCCCCCCAGCCCTTTAATTGAGCGTCAATTTTCCGCCCACCACCATCTGCGAATCGACCTTCAGGGTCAGATTGCCTCCATTCCAGGTATAGGTGTTGTATAGGGGATCGCCATCCAGGACGACCTCGGTCCAAGGGCCACCGCTGACGACGGCTGCATCGCTGACATCACCCCGAATCCAGAAGGTATGACGGTCGCTGTCCATCATCTGCCGCATACGGGTGGCATTGATGACGATGGTTTCGTTCGAGTTGATGCCGGTCGGCTCGCCGACCTTCCTCAGGTTGATCATCTCAAACCCGGTGAAGGTATTGGGCAACTTGTTGGCAGCCGTGAAATCGACCGTGCCGGTGCCGTAATAGAACTCCAGGCTGTCGAGACCACGACCGCCCACATATTTGCCGGTGGGCACCCCTGCCGCGTAGAAGGCCACGGTGTCGATGGATCCGGCATTGATCAGAATTTTGTCGTCCCCCTGACCGCCGAAGATGAAGTCGGGCGCGGTCACCACATTGCCGGTGTCATTGCCTTGCAGCAGGTAGTAGTAGGCCGAACCGGAAATACCACCGCTGTTGCCGTCGTTGCCGCTGGTTCCGTAATAGTTGCGGATGCCGCTGAAGTCGTTGCCGTAGATCAGGTAAGCCCGGCCCACGGTGCTATTCCCAAGCGCATATCCTCTGGCCCCCAACAACAGATCGGCAAAGCCATCTCCGTTCCAATCGGTCCCACCCACGATTGCAGAGCCGAGATCCTCGTCGGGGAAGGTTCCTTGAACGGTGAAGCCTTGGCTCGGGGTGATTTGGGTGACGTCCAACGTCGCCCCGGCGACGCTGCCGCCATAGAGCATCGAGACCTGATCCAAGCCGGTTGTGTAGAGGGAAGAGCCCATTGCGATGTCGTCCCTGCCATCGCCATTGATATCGCCCACCATGGCCACCTTATCGCCAAGAGTCATTGCGGCGCCGTTGAGGGTGGATCCCAGAATCGTAAAGCCGTTGGTTCCATCCAAGGGGGTTGTACTCAAATCCAAGCTGGCGAACGTTGCCGACCCGTATACGACATCGACACAGCCGCCACCAAGGTAGAGCGTCATGCCAATGGTCGTCTGGGCCGACGATGCACCGATGACCAGGTCGCTGTAGCCGTCGCCGTTGATATCGCCCCCGCCGGCAACGCTGATCCCAAAATAAAAAGAATAGGTCTCGGGCAGGATGGTCCGGACGGTCGGCGTTACTCCGGGTGCGAGCGCTGCGCCCCCTTGAACCAGATAGACCTTTCCGTGAAAGACGTTCTCGTATTGAGCCCCGATCACGGCATCGGCGTACCCATCGCCATTGACGTCGCCCGCCGTCGCCACCGAAACGCCGAATTGGCCGTTATTGATCGACGCACCATAGAGTTCGATGCTGTTGGCGGCGCTCAACGCGGCGCTGGAGGGGCTGGCCGCACCAAAAATAATGTTGGCGCGTCCGGCATCGGCGTTGGGGCCGACATCGACAAATGGTGTCCCGGTGACGATGTCGTCCCAACCATCACCATTCATGTCTCCCGCAAAGGCCACGGATTGACCCAGCCGGTCTTGCGCCAGCGCACCGCTGAAGGTCACGCCATCGGCTGCGGTCATGGTGGTCACGTTGAGTACCCCGGCAGTACCGATGGTGGAAACCCCGGCGACGTGGGGTTGACCGTAGATCACCAGCACTTGGCCCTCGTAGGTGTTGGTTCCAAATCCACCCACACTGAAGAAGGGGTCGCCGATCAACACATCGTCGTATCCGTCACCGTTGAAATCCCCGCAACTGGGTGAGAAAGACAGGCCATAACTCAGCAAGCCATCGATGGCGACCGTCGTTGTGCCGTCGGGGGTCGCAAGATCAAGCGCCGCCAGGGTTTTGGCCGCATTGGCCTGACCGAACACGATGTTGGCCCTGTAGCCGGCGCCATACCCACCCGTCACCACAAAGTCCTCGAAGCCGTCTGCGTTGAGATCCCCGGCTGTTCCTACGGCGTAGCCGATGGGATACCACCCACTGGAGGCATCCAAGGTTGAAACCTTCTCTGGATCGAGCTGCGTCAAATCGATGGTGTTGTCGTGAATGGTGACGGTACCGCTTGCCGTGGCCACGATGGCGTTGGAGGGGCTGGAAAGATCGAGCGTGAACTGGGCGTCGGGTTCGAATTGGGGATCCTTGACCAAGGGGACCACCACCTCATGAACCAACTCGCCCAGATAAAAGGTTAGGGTGCCGCTTTGCCCGGTGTAGTGGGTGCCGTCCAGGGCGGTTCCGTCAGTCGTGGCGTATTGCACCGACGAGACATACAGCCCGTTGTCCCGCGCCACCCGAATCCGAACCTCGCCCTTGTCTTCGTTCACCGCCACGTCCTGAACTACGATGCTCGGATAGGTCGGCATATGAGCATCGACCCACAGCGAAACATCCCCCAGTGAAAGCTGATTGGCCCCCTGCGGCATCCCGTACTGAGTTCCCAAGTCGCCAATCAGACCGGCTGGCGTCGTGGTGGCGCCCGCCGTTGATGCACTCCAGCTTTCGGCGCCAAAATCGATCTTGTCGTCCGCACCGGCGGCAACAATCACGACGCCTCGATCCGATTGCCGATTGAGCCAGCGCGCCGTATTGGCATCGAGGACGACCTGATTGGCGGCGGTGCCGCCAAAATCGATGATTTCGATCCCCCGAATTTGCTCCGGCCTCAAAGCCGTCAAATCCAATATCGTATCGGCCTGGTCGAACACCAGGCGATCCAGACCCGCTCCCCCGTCGACCCGGGCAAAGTCGGTCCCCGTCACGTGAATGACGTCGCCGCCCGGACCGCCGGTGATGACATCGTTGCCGCCACCCCCAATGAGGGTTTCATTCCCTCCCGCCCCCTTCATGACATCCCTGCCCGCAGTTCCGGCTCTGGTTTCGTTCGCGGCGACCAAATGGGTGATCTGATTGGTCAGGTTGTTGCCGTAGACAAGGTAATTGACCGAACGGCTCTCATTGGAAAACGCCACGTCGGGATAGCCGTCACCATTGACGTCTCCGGTTGAGGTGACATAGGTCCCAATCTTGGGGAGCAGCACCTGGCCGGTGATGGCATAACCGTTGGAACCGTCGAGTCCACTGGCGTAACTCACCCCCGGCAAAGAGGCTCCTCCGTAGAACACGAAGACCTCGCCGACATTGGCTGCCACCGCATCCGACCCCGGCGCCCCCACCACGATATCGTCGAAACCATCGGCGTTGAGATCGCCGGGGGATGCCATTCCTTGACCAAAATAACTCAATGAACCGCCATGGTCGCCGACGTAACGAACGCCGAGCCCCGTAGCATACAAATCGGTTGCTAGGTCGATGGTGCCAACCGCCTCAAGAGCGGGCCCGCCCCAAATCGCGGCGACATCTCCTTGCCAAGAGCTGCCGTATCGACCGCCGATCAACAAATCGCTGTAGCCGTCGCCGTTGATATCGCCATGCGACAGGGCATCACCGGACCAGTTGTAATAGGCGCCCGAAATCGTCACCCCCGCCGAAGTCGTTAAATCGATGGTTCCGGGCAAGGTTGGCGCGCCGTAGACCAAGTAGACCTTCCCGGCATAGCTACCGCTCGCGGCAATCGCCGTGTTCTCGCCGATCATGAAGTCGGCATAGCCATCGCCATTCACGTCGCCCGCCGCGCTCAGATCGCTTCCCAGCGATGTAGAAGAGGCCACGTTCAACTGTATCCCCTGCCCAGTGCCAGAAATCGCGTCCAAATCGATGGGGGTCGTCGTGGAAAGATGGCCTCCATACACCAGATAGGCGCGATCCGATTGCGCGTTTTTTCCGATCAACAGGTCGGGATAGCCGTCGCCATTCACATCGCCAACCACCCTGATGTTGTTGGCCATGTAGGCGCTGGCGGTCGTCCGCCCAATCTTGGTCACCCCGGTTGCGCTTGAAATATCGACATCGACCGGCGAGGCGGAGCCGTAAATCACGTAGATGCCCCCACCATACGAGCCCACCACACTGGCATAAGGGGCTCCGACAATGATGTCGCTGTAGCCATCTTGATCGATGTCGGCCCCGGCGATGGCCGCCCCCAATCTTCCGTAACTTCCATGGGTGATGACGATGTAATCGCTGCCCGGGGTCATGGCGGCAACATCGACGGCTCCGTAGACCCCCAAGCCGGGTTTTCCGAAGACCACAAACACCCGCCCTTGGTACCCATTAAAGGTGCTTTCACTCACGGCAAAGTCGTCGTAGCCGTCGCCGTTGACATCACCCACACCGGCAATGGGACGGTCATCCCAATAACCCGCCGTCGTCATGGGCACCTTGGCCCCGTTGACGCCGGTAAGAACGTTCAAATCCAGGGGTTCGTAGGTGATCGTTCCCTGTGCCTCGACGTTCGACTCGAATGCCCCTTGAAGGTTGACGATGTTCAAGAAAAAGGTCTCGTCGGCCTCGGGCAATTGATCGACGGAAATGGGGACCGTGATTTGATGGGTCGATGCAAGCCCAGGAGGAATCGATACTTGACTTCCCCGGACGCGCTGATAATCCAGATCGACCCTGGCCGATCCATCGGAAGTGACATAGTCGAAAACGACGGGATCGTTGGGATGGTCTGCAATGCTGACGTAAAACACGGCATTGCTTCCCTCCGTCACCGCAATGTTGCCCACCGAAATCGTGGGTGTAGCGGGGTTCTCGACAATCTTGAGGGACGGCAAAACCTTCACGTCCACCGAGGTCGAGGGGGTGCCCGCGCCATTCGATGCGGTCAGCAAGATGCTGTAGGTTCCCGAAATGGATGGCGTGAAACCGATCGTCTGTTCCGTTCCACTCAGGCTCTGCGTACTACCGACCGGTTGCGCCGTAATCTGCCAGTTATATTGGGCATCTCCATCGACGTCGTTGGTATTGGAGGCATCCAATAAAACCGTCTGCCCCAAGGCCACCGATGAGGGTGCTTGGAGATCCACTGCGATGGGGTCGGCCACAGCTGCAACCTCGACGGTCAAGGCCACCGTTGCAACCTGATCGACAGTGGTTGCCGAAATGGTCAACGTAGCCAAACCGTGCAGGTTCGCCGCAGAATCCAGCCGCAACTCCCCCGTCACCGCGTCGATGGCATAGTCGCTGAATAACGACGGCGCCGCAGGGTCGGACACGAAGGTATAGACCACGTTTTCGATGGCGTAGGTGATCGCCTCGCCGTTGGCGTTATGGGCAGCCAACGTTCTGTAACCCACACCAAAATCCTCATTCAGATTCCAAATCGCGCTGCTTCCCAAGTCGAACTTGGGGGCATAGTCCACCGCCAAAACCAAGCTGAAGCTCTTGACCGTAGCGCTGGTTGCACTGTCGGTCGCGGTCAAGGTGACCGCGGGGGTGTCGGTGCTCAAAGGCAACGTCACCACGCCGCTGGCATCGATCAGCCCCGGCTGGTTGGAAGACCAAGTGACCGCGGTGCCGCGTGTCAGGACCGTCGGCAGGTTGAGGTTGTAGCGGATGGATGCAGCGGTGTCGTTCTGTCCCTGAATCGTGGCGAAGGTCAGATGATCGCGGTCGTAGGCAAAGTTGGTCTTGGACAGTGCGATGGTCTCCACCAGAACGAGCCCTTCATTGCCGACGATGGTGACGTTGATCGTCCGGCTGGTGTAGTCGGCACTGGCCGGAGTCAAAACCAACCGATAGTTACCCGCCGTCACCCCGTTCAGAGTGAAACTGCCATCCACCGCCGAGGTGGTATTCCCCAGGGTCGTTCCGGTTTGATCTTTCAGGCTTACCGTCACCCCGGAATGATCGCTCCCCTCCTCCAGATTGAGGGTTCCGCTGAGCTGGTTCACCGCCAAAGACAGGGTCTGAGTTGTTCCGGCCGTCGTCACCACCACGTTCGCAACCTGCGCGTTGCCATAGCCCGACTTTTGAGCCGAGAGGGTGTAGGTTCCGGCGATCACTCCGGTGATCGCGACCTGGCCAGTGCCGTCGGTGGCGGTGGTGGCGGTGTAGGTGTGGTTGGCACTTTGCAGGGTCACGTCGACCGCACCCAACTTGTTGGTGCCATCGTCGGTGGTCACGGCGACCGTCCCGGCGTTCAGTGTCAGGGTCTGCGTCGTGGCCGTGAGCTGATCGCCCTGGCTCAAGTTGTACCCAGCGGTGTCGGCCACCGCGATGTAATCGGCCAGCGAATAATCGATCTGGGTGTAGTTGGCGGCAGGCACCGTTTTCTGCCATTGCCCCAAGGCATTGGTCACCGTGGTGTAGCTGTTGGTATTGGTGTCGGTCAGGGTGACCAGGATCCCCGAGTGGTCGGTGGCGCCGCTTTTGGTGGCGACCCCCGACAACACCCCCTGATTGCGCGCCAGGGTAATGGGGCTGAGCAGGGCGTAGTTCTGGTCGACCAGGATGGTCACCGGGATCGTCTGGGTGACATACCCCGGCGCGCCGACCTGAAGCTGATAACTCCCCGACCCCACCCCAAAGAAGCTAAACGCCCCGGTCACCGCATTGATGGTGGCGTTGGGAATGGCGGTCCCCAGCAACTGCAACGAGATGGGGGAATAATCGCTCGCCCCCAGCAACATGGCGGTGCCGGTCAGGGTCAGGCGGCTGAGGGCGATGGGGGCGCCCAAGGTCGTGGTGGCCCCTGAGGTCACCGTGATGGCGGTTTGGCTCGCCGAGGCGTGATGCCCCGCCGCCACCGTCAGGGTGGCGTTGGTCGAGACCGGAACCCCGGTCACGGTGAAGGTGCCATTGCCCGCCGAGATGGCGGTCGCGCTACCCAATGCGGTCGAAACCACTATGGTGGCGTTGGCGATGGGGGCGCCCAGATCGTCGACCACGCTACCGGCAATGCTGCCGGTCGCCGGAAGCAAGGTGCGAATGCCGACACGGGTGGTGGCGGCATTGGCCACCAGATACCCAGAGGTGTCGTTCGCGGTTAGGAAACCGGTCTTAGCGAAGGTCACCGAGGCGACCGAACCGGCTTGAACGTCAAGCTGCCAATAACCTGAAACATCGCTCGTGGCCGCCACCCCGGAGGCGGTCACCGTCACCCCGGAATGATCGTTCTGACCCGAAAGGACCACGTACCCGCTCAAGGTCCCTTTGGCGGCCTGCAAGGTCACCGTACCCGGCACCGCATAAGTGACGATGCCGTCGACCACAGCGACCGGAATCGTCTGGGTGACGAAGCCCGATTGGCTCAAGGTCAGGTTGTAGTTGCCCGGTTCGATCCCAGCCACGTTGACGACACCGATGTTCCCCACGCCGTTGGTCACCGTACCGAGATAACTCCCCGCACTACCGCTCAACATGGCGCTCACCGCTGCCGTGGTGCTGCCGTCGGCCATCGCCACGGTCCCGGTCAGCATCCGCTGGGTCAAGGTGACATTGATCGCAGCGGGACTGGTCACCGTCGCCCCGGTGCCGGGGTCGACGCTCACGCTCACCGTCAGCGCTTGGCTCAAATAGCCGGGGGCAGAGACGGTCAGGGTGCGGGTGCCGGTCGGCACCCCGGTGACCGTGAATGCCCCCGCCGAGGCCAGGGCGGTGTGGCCCAGACCGTCGCTAACGGTGGCGCCCGATGGCGAAACCGTGCCGCTCACCGAAACCGCCTTGGCGGTCATGGAGCTCGTGCCCAAATCGACCGGGGTCGCCGAGGCGATGACGGCGGGGGTGCCGGCCGAGACCGCCGCATCGGCCAGGGTCACGTAGTCCGAATGGCCGTACTGCACCGAGGTGACACTCCCCTCGGGCAGGATCAAGAGCCAAACCCCGGTCGGATCGGTGGTGGTGGTGACGCTTCCGGCAGGGCCGGTGGCAGTCACGACGACGCCGCCGTTTTCCACCGCATTGGGCAGCACCACCCGACCGGTCAGGGTGCCGGTGGCAGCGGCCAGGGTGATCGTGCCGGGCAGGGTGTAGGTGGCGACGCCGTCGACGATGGAGACCGGAATCGTCTGGGTGACAAAGCCCGCTTGGCTCAGGGTCAGGTTGTAATTGCCCGGCTCGATCCCGGCGACGCTCAGGGTGCCGATGTTTCCGGCGCCGTTGGTGACCGAACCGGTGTAGGTGCCGGCGGAACCGGAGAGGGAGACCACCATCCCGGCGGTCGTAGTGCCGTTGGCCATTGCTACGGAGCCGGTCAAGGCGCGCTGGGTTAGGACAACGTTGATCGCAGCGGGGGTGGTCACCGCAAGGCCGCTGACCGGATCGACACTCACCGTCACCGTCACCGCCTGGCCCAGGTAGCCGGGGGCGGTCACGGTCAGGGTGCGGGTGCCGGTCGGCACGTTAGCCACCGTAAAGGCGCCCGCCACGGCGGTGGAGGTATGGCCCAGGCCGTCGCTGACGGTGGCGGTTGCAGGGGTCACCACGCCGCTGATTGATACCGCCTTGGCGGTCAGCGATGTGCTCCCCAGATCGACCGGGCTGTTTGAGGCGATCACGGCGGGGGTGCCCACCGATACCGCCGCATCATTTTGGGTGACGTAGTCGGCGTGGCCGTACTGCACCGATTCGATGTTCCCCTCGGGCAGGGTCAGCAGCCAAACCCCGGTCGGATCGGTGGTGGTGGTGTAACTACCGGCAGGACCGGTAGCGGTCACGACGACCCCTCCGTTCTCGGTCGCATTGGGCAGCACCACCCGGCCGGTCAGGGTGCCGGTGGCCGCTTGCAGGGTGATCGTGCCGGGCAGGGTGTAGGTGGCGACGCCGTCGACGATGGAGACCGGAATCGTCTGGGCGACAAAGCCCGATTGGCTCAGGGTTAGGTTGTAGTTGCCCGGCTCAATGTTGGCGACGAGCAGCGCGCCGGTATTGCTGATCGGATCGTGCACCACCGACCCGGAATAGGTGCCGGGGGCGCCGCTCAGGGATACAACCACCCCGGCGGTGGAGGTGCCGTTGGCCATCGCCACGGCGCCGCTCAAGGCGCGCTGCGTCAGAGCGACGTTGAGCACGCCGGGGGTGGTGATCGCCAGGCTGGTGACCGGATCGACATTCACCGTCACGGCGACCGTCTGGCTCAGGTAACCGGGGGCGGTCACGGTCAGGGTGCGTTGCCCGGCGGAGACCCCCGCCAGGGTAAAGCTGCCCGCCACGGCGGTGGTGGTGTGGCCCAGACCGTCGCTGACGCTGGCGGTCGCGGGTGAAACGGCGCCGCTCAGCGAGACCGTTTTGGCCACCAGGGTGACCACCCCTTTGTCGACCGGGGTGGCCGCAGAAACCGCGACGGTCGCGGCGTCGCTCTGCCCCACGTAATCGGCGTGGCTGTAGCCAATGCCGCCGGTGTAACTCCCCTCAGGCAGGTTCAAAGCCCACTGCCCCACCGGATCGGTGGTGGTGGTTTGCCCCCCCAGCGAGACGAGCACACCGCTGTTGTCGGCCGCGCCCGGCAGCACCACACGACCCACGACCGAGCCGATGGCGGGATCGAGGACGATGGCGCCGGGGGCGGTGAAGGTGCCGGTGTTGTTCAGCACCGTGATGGTACGGGTTTGGGTGACAAAGCCGGTTTTGCTGGCCTGAATCTGATAGGCGCCATCGACCACGCCGCTGAAGGTGAAGGCTCCGACTGCGTTGCTGGTGGTGGTGAGGTTGATTCCCCCGCCCCCGCTCAGGGTCAGGGTCACGCCGCTGTGGTTCACCGCCCCTCCCCCCAGGTTGACGGTGCCGGTCAGGGTCAAGGCGGTCAGGGCGATGGGGGTGGCGCTCAGATCGGTGGTGGCACCGGTCGTCACCGTCGCGGCGGCGACCCCGGTGGTGAAGCCGCTCTTGATCGCGGTCAGGGTGCGGCTGCCGACCGGGCTGCTTAAGGTAAATACCCCGCTGGCGTTGGTGGTGGCGGCGTTGCCCAGATCGTCGGCAACGCTCACCCCGGCCAGCGGGGTGGCGCCGTTTTGCACCAAGCCGGTGATCGTCCCGGTGTTGCGGGTGAGCGTCAGCAGGCCGGTGTCGGTGGTCTGACTGGCCGTGACGGTAAGGCCGGTTTTCGATCCCGCCGCATAGTCGGCGTGGGTCACGGCGATTTGATAGGCGCTGCCTGCCTGCACGTTGGTGGCCCAGACGCCGGTGGCGTCGGGAATCGCGGTGGCCAGGGTGGTGGTTCCAGCGCTGTTTTTCACCGTCACGCTGGCCGCTGCGTAATCGGTCGCGCTCCCCTTCGCCAAAGAAACCCGCCCTTGCAAGGTGCCGTAGGCGGTATCCATCGCCAGGGTCGGAGCGGTGGTGGCGGTTTGATCGGGCACCACCACGGTGAGGCTGCGGGTGGCGTAGCCGGTCTTGGCAAAGCTCAACGCGTAGGTGCCGGGATTCAGGCCGTTGAAGGCATAAGCGCCCAAGGCGTCGGTGGTCGCGGTGGCGCCGGAGCTGGCCACGGTGACCACCACCCCGGAAAGGGACGCGCCGCCGGTGGTGGCGGTGACCGCGCCCGACAGGGTGCGCTGGGTCAAGGCGATGTTACCGACGGAGGTCGCGGCGCCGTGGGTCACGGCGGCGGTCAC
>MNWR01000063.1 GCA_001872725.1 Proteobacteria bacterium CG1_02_64_396
CCAACCCCCAATTGCCCATAGACCCCCACCCCCCACTCCATCAATACTGACCTTCCCGCTTCCACGCCATCCGACGAGCCACCCATGCCGACCATCCACCCCGTCCGCGCTCTTGCCGACAACTACATCTGGATGATCCAAACCCGTGAGACCCACCGTTGGTGGGCGGTCGATCCCGCCGCAGCGGCGCCGGTCCTGGCGTTTCTCAAGCAGCACGGCGGCTCCCTGGCGGGGGTGCTGGTCACCCACTACCACCTCGACCACATCGAAGGAATTCCCGAACTACGAAACCGCTTCCCCAATTTGCACCTGATCGCCCCCTTTGACCCCCGCCTTCCCAGCGTCGACACGGTGGCGCGGGAGGGGAAAACCCTCGATGTGGGGGGATGGAATGCCCAGGTGTTGGAACTGCCAGGCCACACCCGCAGCCATGTCGCCTATCTGCTGGAGGGGGAGCACCTCTTCTGCGGCGATGTGTTGTTTTCGGCAGGATGCGGACGGATTTTCGAGGGAAGCCACGCCGATATGGCGGCCAGCCTGAACAAGATCGCGGCCCTGCCCGACGCCACCTTGATCTACCCCGCCCACGAATACACCGCCCACAACCTACGTTTTGCGTTGTCGGTGCTACCAGAGGACACG
Organism: Proteobacteria bacterium CG1_02_64_396; assembly: GCA_001872725.1. Taxonomy (NCBI): domain Bacteria; kingdom Pseudomonadati; phylum Pseudomonadota; species Proteobacteria bacterium CG1_02_64_396. The sequence goes on from MNWR01000063.1 coordinate 643, forward strand.
GCGTTACTGGATGCTCAGGCAACAACCGAGGCGATCCTGGCGTTGGGGAAACCAACCCTGCCGACCACCCTTGAACAGGAGCGGAGGATTAACCTCTATCTGCGGACGTTGGCGGGGGATCTTGTGCAACAGCCGGGTTGGGAGGGATTGAACGCCATTGCAGCGTTTTCGCGATTACGGACGATGAAGGATAACTGGCGGGAGTAGTGCCCCCCCCCAACCGGCGTCACTCCGGGACGGCATGCCGGTCCCGGAATAACGCAAATAGTGGATGGGACTGGGATTTATCCAATCCCCACTCCCCTCAACAAAGCCCCCACCTCCGGCTTCCTCCCCCGGAACCGCTCGAACAGCACCATGGGGTGTTCTGCACCCCCCTGTTCAAGGATGTGGTGTAAAAACTCCAGCCCCGTGGTGCGATCAAAAAGCCCCTCCTCTTCGAAGCGGCCAAAGGCGTCGGCCGCCAGCACCTCCGCCCACTTGTAGCTGTAGTACCCCGCCGAGTAGCCGCCGCCGAAGATGTGATTAAACCCGTTCTCGAAACGGTTGAAGTCGGGGGTGGGGACCACCGCGACCTCGCGGCGGGTCTGCTCGATGGTCGCCCGCACCTGTTCCCCATCGACCGGGACGCTTTGCGCGTGCAGTCGCATGTCCATCAAGGCGAATTCGAGCTGGCGCAGCATTGCCATGGCGCTCAGATGATTCTTGGCTGCCAGCAATCCCCTGATCGCCGCCTCGGGCAAAGGATCGCCGGTTTCGACGTGGGCGCTGAGCAAAAGCAAGCTCTCGTGCGACCAGGCCCAGTTTTCGAAAAACTGACTCGGCAGCTCCACCGCGTCCCACTCCACCCCGTTGATGCCGCTGACCGGCAGCACGTCGATCTTGGTCAGCAGATGGTGCAGGGCATGGCCGAACTCGTGGAAGAGGGTGACGACCTCTTGGTGGGTGAAGAGCGACGGATGCCCCCCCTGGGGCGGGGCGAAGTTGCAGACCAGATAGGCGACCGGGGGCTGGATCTCGTCCCCCTTGCGGGCGCGGGTTACCGCATCAAAGAGCCAGGCACCGCCCCGCTTGTGGGGCCGGGCGTAGAGGTCGAGGTAGAGGATTCCCTTTTTTAGCTGTACCCCCTCTTCCCCCTCCCCAATAACTTGAAAAACCTGGACGTCGGGATGCCACACCGGGGCGTCGATGGGGATCAGCTTCGCCCCATAAAGCCGCTCGACGATGGCGAGGACCCCCTGCACAACCTGGGGCTCGGGAAAGTAGGGGCGCAGCGCCTCCTCGTCGACCGCATGCCGCTCGTTCTTGAGTGCCTCGGCGGCAAAGGCGACATCCCAGGCCTCCAGCCGGTCGAGACCTAAGTTTTCGGCAGCGAAGGCTCCGAGCTCGGCGAACTCCCTTTGCCCCGCCGGACGGCTGGCATCGACCAACTCCTCCAAAAAGGCGAGCACCGCCTCGACCGAGTCGGCCATCTTGCGCATGAGCGAAAGCTGGGCGTAGTTCTCGAAGCCGAGCCTGGCCGCCAATTCCAGCCGTTTGTTGAGGATCTCAACGATAAGCGGCGAATTGTCCAGCGCCCCCTCGGTGGCGCGGGTGACATAGCCTGAGTAGAGGGCGCGGCGCAGTTCGCGGTCGACGGCGTAGGTCATGACCGGCAGGTAGCTGGGGGCCTCCAGCGTCAGCTTCCAGCACAGTTCCCCGGATGAGCACACCCCATCACCGACGGCGCGGGCGTGGGCCGCCTGCTTGAAGCTGTCGGGCAGCCCCTCCAGCCGCTGGGGGTCGCGCACGATGAGTTCCCAGCCGTTGGTAGCGTCGAGCAGGTGCTCCGAGAAATTCGCCGAAAGGGTGGCAAGCTCCTCTTGCAGGCGGGCGACCTCGTTTCTCCGATCTTCAGGCAGGGTGATGCCCGAAAGCCTGAACGAACGCATCTCGTGCTCGATCACCCGCTGCTGGGCGCGGTTCAGGCTCGGGAATTCATCCCCCTCGTCGATCTGCTGCACCAACGCATACAAATGCAGGTTTTGGCGCAAGCCCGTCGACCAAGCGGTGATCTTGGGAAGACCGGCGTTGTAGGCGGCTCGCAGTTCGGGGGAGTTCATCACCGCGTTGAGGTGCGATACCGGTCCCCAAACCCGACTGACCCGCTCCTCAATCAGCGCCAGGGGTTCGAGGAGCGAGGCGTAGCTGGGGCGCTCCTGGTCGAGCAAATCGGCGATTTGGGTATCGGCCCAGGCCAGCACCTCGTCCAGGGCGGGGATGACGTGCCCCGGCTTGATGGCGTCGAAATGGGGAAGCAGATCGAAAGAGAGCAAGGGGTTGGACATGGGAATGCCTCCATCCATCAAACAAAAGGCCGGGGTGACCCGGCCTTTTGTTTTCATGATTTGAGTGGGATTACATCGCCCCTGTTGGGATGCCAGGTAGCGCTTCCAGCGGTTCGGGGGGAAGCAAGGGGTCGACCTGGGCCAACAGCTGCTCCTGGGTCAGCATCCCCTCGAACACCTGCACGATTTCGCCGTCGGTCCCGAGCAACACGGTGGTGGGGAGCACCCGAATCAGCTGGGCCGCTTGATCCTGGGTCAACACCCCAATGGGATATTGGACCCCCAACCGGGTAATCAGGCTTTGCACATCCTGGGGATCGCTGACATCGGCGGCCATGCCCAGAATGACCAAACCCCGATCTTTGCGGGCCTCATAGACTGCTTCGAAATCGGGCATCTCCATGCGGCATGGGGGACACCAGTGGGCGAAGAGGTTCACCACCACCACCTGCCCCCGATAGTCGGCCACACGCACCACCCCGCCGCCCCCCAGCTTGGTGGCCGAGAGATCGAAGGGGACGGCGTGGGCCAACGAGGCGATGGCGGTGAACAGGGTCAGCGCCAAGGTGCGAAAGAGGGTGCTCAAAGGTGATTCCTCGGGTGTTTGGATTTCAAGTTGTGTTCGGGAATGACCCGCCGGGCAAAACCGCCATCTTTATGAACAACGCTGCCTATTCATGTCGCCCACAAGACCGCTTCCAACCTGCAAAATGAACGGTTCAAGCTGGGTATGTTTCACCGCGCCGAGGACGACGCGCCAACAAGCTCTTCATACATGCCAAGCCGAAACGCCCCCCAGTGGACGCCCCTCGGCGTCGAGTTGCAAGACCACCGCCTCCTCGTCACAGGCGGGGAATTTGCTGCAATTGATGCAGACGGTCCACACCTTGTGGGGCAGGCTCGCCTTGTCAACCGTCTCAAACCCAAGCTTTTTGAAAAAGTCGGCGCGGTAGGTCAGGGCGAAGATTCGCCGAATGCCGAGGGCCGCCGCCTCACCCACACAGGCATTCACCAGCGCCCGCCCCACCCCACCCATGCGGAAATCGGAATCGACCACCAAGGTGCGCACCTCGCCCAAGTCGGCCCAAAACACCTGCAACCCCGCCGCCCCGATCAACTGCCCGTTGGCCTCGGCAACGAAGAAATCACGCAGGTGCTCGTAGAGTTCGGTCAATGGACGGGGGAGCATCTCGCCGTTGGCGGCATAGGCGGCCAGCAGGGCGTGAAGGCGGGGAATATCGGAGGCCACCGCCTTGCGGACCACATAAGCGGGGGCAGAGGGTGAAGTCATGGAAAACCTCGAAAAAGAGGAAAAACGGTTTGATTGCTGCTGTTGTCTGGGCGCCAACGGGGACCGCCGCCACCCACAGCGCCCCCTCGACTGGATTTAAGGGGCCAAGTTCAACAAAGACTGCGCATGTTCCAAAGCGGACGGGGCGTTGGGATCGCCCAGCATTCGGGCCAATTCGCGCACCCTCTCGGCCCCATCAACCATCGTCACCGCAAGCAGCGGACGTTCGCCATCCCGGCCCACGACGATCTGGCTGTGTCCGCAAGCGGCCACCGGGGCCAGATGGGTGATCGACACCACCTGGCGCCGCTCCCCCAACTCGCGCAGCAGCTTGCCCACCGCCCCCGCCGTCGGACCGCCGATGCCGACATCGACCTCGTCGAAGATCGAGGTGGGGATGGCGTCCCCCTCGCCTAGGGCGAGTTTGAGCGCCAAGAGCAACCGAGAGCGCTCCCCCCCCGAAGCGACCGCCGCCAAGGGACCGGCGGGCAGGCCTGGGTGGCTCTGAAACCGGAAGGTTGCCGTCTCAAACCCATGGGGATCGCCCAGCACCCCCTCGTCGTTCAGATCAACCGAAAAGCTGCCCCCCCCTAGGTTGAGCGCCTGCAAGCGGGCCTGCACCGCCCTGGCGAGCAGCGGCGCCGATTTTCGACGCAGCGCCGACAGCCGGGCGGCTGCCTCGCGCCACGTTTGTTCAGCCAGATCCAACCGTTTTTCGGCGCCGCGCAGGGTGTCGTCGATATGCTCCAGCCCTGCGAATTCCTCCTGCACTTGGGTCAGCGCCTGGGGCAGTTCCTCGGGGGGGCATCCGAGGCGGCGGGACCAATCCGAAAGCGCAAAGAGCCGCTCCTCAATCGTCTCCAGGCTCGGCCCATTTTCTTCATCCTCCAACCTCGGCAGCGCCCGCAGCGCCTCCTCGGCAAAGGTTTGGGCCTGATTGAGCAGCTCGGCCGCCTCACGCAGACCTTCATCCCAACGGATGGCCTGATCGAGGGCCCCTGCGCAGGTTTCAAGATCGGGAATCGCCCGGTCGAGCCCCTCCCGCGCTGCCTCCACCGCTTCGACAATCTGCCGGGCGTGGCGCAGTCGCTCGCGCTGGCCCCGCAAGGTTTCAATTTCATCGGGTTGCGGCGCCAGCGCCTCCAACGCATTGAGGCGGTGGGCCAAGATTTCACGTCGTTCGTTTTGGCTTTTTGCAGCCTCACGCAGCGCCTCTAGATCGCGTTGGGCCTGCCGCCACCCCTTGGCGGCCTGGGCCACCTCGGCCACCACCGAGCCTGCACCGGCAAAACGGTCGAGCACCGCCCGCTGTGCCGCGCCGCTGAGCAGGCCGATTTGGGCATCCTGGCCGGTCGTCTCGACCAGCATTGAGCCGATTTCGGCGAGCACCTCAAGGGTGACGGGGCGGTCGTTCAGGGTTGCGCGACTCCGCCCGGTGGCGAACAACACCCTTCCTAGAATGATCTCGCCGTCGCGGTTGAATCCTTGATCTTCAAGGCGTTGCCGGACCGGGTGGGCCGCCGGGGGGTCGAAGACGGCGAAGACCTCACCCCGGTCACTCCCCTCCCCCACTTGGGTCCGCCCTTTACCGCCCAAGGCGAGTTCAACCGCGCCAAGCAGCAGCGATTTGCCCGCACCGGTCTCTCCGGTGAGCACCGTCAAGCCGGGGCCGAATTCAAGGTCGAGACGGTCGATAAGCAGCAGGTTGCGGATGGAAAGCTGGGTGAGCATTCAGTCGATCTCGACCTTTTCGCCCCAACGCAGCTTCTGGCGCAGGATGTCGAAGTAGTTGCGGGAGGGGTCGTGCAGCAGCAAAAAGCGGTGGGGCGAGGGTCGGACCTGAATCTGGTCGCCGGTCTTGAGCGCCATCCCCCGCTGCCCGTCGACGGTAATCAAGACGCTCTCGCGGCTGGGGTTGACCGTCATGGTGACCAAACCTGCCGGAACCACAATTGGGCGGTTGGTCAGGGTGTGGGGGCAGACCGGGGCGAGCACCATCGCCTCGACCGTGGGGTGCAAAATAGGCCCCCCGGTCGACAGCGCGTAGGCGGTCGAACCGGTAGGAGAAGCGACGATCAGCCCGTCGGCCCGCAATCGGTAGGCGAAATGCCCCTCGACCGCGACCTCAAGCTCGATCATCCGGGCCAGTTCGCCTTTGTGCACCACCACATCGTTGAGCACCAAAAACTTGGCCACCAGGTGCCCTTCGCGGATGACCTCCACCGACATCATCATCCGCCGCTCCATGGCGTAGGCCCCCAGAACCACTTGTTCAAGGGTGGGAATCATCTCAGCGATGGTCACCTCGGTGAGGAAGCCGAGACGCCCCAGGTTGACCCCGATGACCGGGACCTCCCGTGTTTCGCCGATCACCCGGCTGGCGGCGATCAAGGTGCCATCGCCCCCAAGCACGATGAGCAGGTCGGCCTGTCGGGCGATCTCGCCAGGGCTCATCGCCTCGACCTGGCCGGGATCGTCGAGCAGATCCACATGCCGGTCTTCCAGCAGCACCGTGCGATTGGCCTCACTACGCAGCCAACGCACCAAATTGTTGAGGACGGGCCGGGTTTGCTCCGGCTCGTCCTTGGCCATGATGCCGATGCGCTGGAAGGGCATGGGGATTCCCCTTACTTGAGCTTACCCACCGCATCCGAAATTCGGGCGATGGCTTTGCTGAGCAGTTCGTCCGAGGTGGCATACGAGATGCGGAAGTAACCGGGGGCGCCGAAGGCAGAACCGGGGACCACCGCTACCAGCCCTACGTCGAGCAGGTAAGCGCACAAGGCAAGATCGTCTTCGATCACGGCGCCGTCGGGGGTCTTCTTGCCCAAGAGCGCCTTGGCGTCGGGGAAGACGTAAAAAGCCCCCTCGGGGCGGTCGCAAACGATCCCCTCAATGGCGTTCAGACCGTCGACCACCAAATCGCGGCGCCGCTGGAAGACCTTCACCATATCGCCGATGAATTCCTGGGGACCGGTCAGGGCTGCCAGGGCGGCGTGCTGGCTGATCGAGGTGGCGTTGGAGGTCGACTGGCTTTGGATGATCTCCATCGCATCGATGATCGCCTTGGGTCCGGCAGCGTAGCCGATTCGCCAACCGGTCATGGCGTAGGCCTTGGAAACCCCATTGACCACCACGGTGCAATCGGCCAAATCGGGGGCGACGTGCAGCAGGTGAGCAGGCTTGCGTCCGTCGAAGAGGATACGGTCGTAGATGTCGTCGGTAACGATCTGGATGCGGGGATACTGCCGAATCACATCGGCCAGCGCCGACAGCTCGGCCGCGGTGTAGGCCCGACCGGTGGGGTTGGAAGGTGAGTTGAGCACCAACCACTTGGTGCGAGGGGTAATCAGCGAATCGAGGGTTTCGGGGGTCAAACGAAAGCCGTCGTCGCAGGTATCGATCTCGACCGGCTGCCCTTCGGCCAACATCACCATGTCGGGGTAGGAGACCCAATACGGCGCCGGAATGATGACCTCGTCGCCGGGATTCAGGGTCGCCATGAACAGGTTATAAAGCACCTGCTTGCCGCCCGAGCCGACGATGGTCTGGTTGGGGAGGTAGGTTACCCCGGTGTCGTGGCTGATCCGCTCGGCCACCGCCTTGCGCAGCGCCGGCATTCCGGCGGCGGCGGTGTAACGGGTGTGGCCCGCCTTCATGGCAGCGATGGCGGCCTGTTGAATGTGTTCGGGGGTATCAAAATCGGGCTCCCCCGCCCCCAGGCCGATGACGTCGACCCCTTGCGCCTTGAGTTCGGCGGCGCGGGCGGAAACCGCCATGGTCGGGGAGGGCTTAATGGCGCTGAGACGGTGGGCAATGATCGAGGAATGCACCGGAAACTCCGAAACGTCGATGAGAGGGGACAAGCCGCTCAAGGTTAACATGGCCGCCCAGTGAAGTGGACCCCAAAAACTGGACAGTAGGTTTTGTTAAGACCGAGGGGGCATGATTGGCGAGAGCGAGGAGCCAAGCGATGTCCGGGAAACACAAACGGCACAGTGCGCAGTTCAAGGCGAAGGTGGCGCTGGAGGCCCTGAAGGGGGTAAAACCACAAGCGAGTTGGCTAGTGAACACCAAATCCACCCGGCGCAGATCAGCCAGTGGAAGAAGGTGGCCATGGAGGGGTTGTCGACCCTTTTTGAGCGTCCAGGCAGCAAGCCGT